>JAHFUF010000616.1 GCA_023265235.1 Blastocatellia bacterium | reverse complement strand
CTACAGGCACTACTGGTGCATGGTGCTAATGGTAGTGTCCAACAGGTGCTACTGGCGCGACAGGTGCTACAGGTGTTGGCGTTGCTGGTGCTACAGGTGCGACGGGTGCGACGGGTCCAACTGGCGTTGCTGGTAATACAGGCGCTACTGGTGCAAATGGTGCAAATGGGGTTGTAACCTTACCATTTAGTGACACTAATAATGCAGCAGAATCATTCAAAATAACAAATACAGGGGGTGCTGCTGCTATTGTTGGTGCTGGTAATCCTGGTGTTGCCGGTTTTGGTACTACTACTGGTAGTCCTGGCGTTAATGGTGCTGGTGGTGCTGGTGGTGCTGGTGGTACTGGCGTTAATGGTACTGGTGGTACTGGTGGTGGTGGTAATGGCGTTGTTGGTCAAGGTGGTACTGGTGGTGGTGATGGTGTTATTGGTAGAGCTGGTGGTACTGGTGGTAGTAGTGGTGTTAATGGTTCTGGTGGTGATGGTAGCGGAATTGGTGTTTTTGGTACTGGTGGCCCTGGTGGTAGTGGTACTGGTGTTGCTGGTCAAGGTGGTACTGGTGGTGGTGATGGTGTTATTGGTAGAGCTGGTGGTACTGGTAATAGTAGTGGTGTTAATGGTTCTGGTGGTGATGGTAGCGGAGTTGGTGTTTTTGGTAGAGGTGGTAGCACTAATGGTAGCGGTGTCATTGGTAGTGCTACTGGAACAGGCGTAGGTATTATTGGCAATGCTAGTGCCACTACTGGCAGTCTAGCAGGATTCTTTAATGGAAATGTAAATATAACAGGAAGTCTATCCAAAGCCTCTGGAACATTTAAGATAGACCATCCGCTTGATCCAGAAAATAAATACCTCTATCACTCTTTTGTTGAATCTCCTGATATGATGAATGTCTACAACGGCAATGCAATCTTAGATGCTAATGGAGAGGTTGTTGTAGCACTTCCTGAATACTTTGAAGTTCTTAACAAAGACTTCCGTTATCAGTTAACTCCTGTTGGTAATCCTGGACGAGGCGTTATCTATATTGCTCAAGAAATAACAAATAACCAATTTAAGATAGCAGGTGGCAAGCCTGGAATGAAAGTCTCTTGGCAAGTAACAGGAGTACGCAGAGATCCATATGCAGAAGTACATCGTGTGCAAGTAGAAGTAGAAAAGAATGAGAATGAAAAAGGTATGTATCTCCATCCAGAAGAATATGGTCAACTTAAAGAAAGAGGGATTAATAAATAGTTCAATAGGAATTTAATAGTCTACTTGTAAATAGTTAGGCTTAAGACAAAAGGTTTATGTTTTAAGCTTATAGACTAGGTGGAAACATAGTGATTTCGCATAAAAACTAGACCACAAGATTTTGTGGTCTAGAAAACCAAGAAAAGCTTGAGAGAATTCCAAAGACCAATAAAGGAACGCTAAGTACTGGACAAAAAATAAAAAAGCAAACAAGGAAGTATTGCCAAAAATAGTAAACTTATAAATATAAGAATAAAGGGAATATAAGGAGACTTCAGCATGACAAACAATAAAATATTACAGCGAAATGGAGAAAAATAAAATACAATTGTATATTGCAAACCCAAACATTAAAGTACCATAAATAGCTTCTGTCTTTCTTTGCTCTGAATTTCGCTATAAAACTATAAGTTTTTCATTGTCATAACAAAGTGGATCAAATAAACTTGGTCAGAAGATTTGTTAGAAAACTGTAATAGAATTAGAAATTTTTCAAAGAAAGCGCGTTAATGATGTTTTGCCCTAAGTGTGGTACTCAACAAGCCCCCATAGGAAGAGTTTGCGGTAAATGTAACGCTCCTTTATCATCTATAACAAAGGTAGATGTATCTACTTCAGTACCATCAGCACAAACATCTAGTGAAAGCCATACTCCAAAACCTGATCAATATCATAACCCTAACCAAAACTTTAACTCTAACCAAAACTTTAATCCTTTACCACAACCCCAAAATATTCTTCCTCCAATCAACCAAAACCAAATACCAGACTATACACCTAAGATTAATCAACCAGCCCCTCCGCCCTGGTCTTATCAAGCCACAGAACAAGAACGTCAAAAAATAATTTATCCTAGTATAGAAATACCCAAGCCAAATGATGAGTACAATCCTGGACAATACTTACAGCCCTTTGCGCAAAACTATCAGCCTAACCCACAACCATATTTTTCATCAAACAATAGTGCTAGCAATAGAGCAATTTGGGCATTAATTTTTAGTATTTTATCTTTTGTTTTTTGTCCAATTTTTGCTGCAATGATTGGAGTTACACTAAGTTATCAAGAACTAGAAGCTATTGAAAAAGGGCTTGCATCTCCAGCAGGAAAACCTCTTGCACAAATAGGGTATTACTTAGGTATGGCCAACATGATTTTGTATGCAATTGGTATATGTTTAATTTTCCTACTAACAATTCTCTAAAACCGTTATCTTTCCAAAAGTTTTTTACCTAACTGAGGCAAAGCCTGCCAACGCACGCCTAGTTCTACAATTACAGCTTGATTAACATTACTAGCCTTACTTTCTACTGCAAAAGTAGCAGTAAATTGATTTCGCGGCAGTGGTCTTTCAATTGTAACAACTGACACTGGATCAGAAGCACGTTGGCGACCTGTAACAGCAGCAAGTCGATTAGGTAAAGGATCTACTACTAAGCGGGTTACATCCGTTACAGAACTATCTATTAAAGGAATAACACTGATTTCTTTTCCCTTTACTTTTACTAAAGCTTTTCCTACTAATTTAAATTTTACTCCTAGTACTCCTACTTCTGTTATTTGGCCATTATCTTCAATAGTACCTTCTATTTCTGGAGGATTTATAGGCATTGGTTCTGTTTTTGATTTTTCTTTAACTGGAACTGGCTCTGGGGCTAAAACTGATGTTGGTGTAGGAAAAGTTTTAGGAGTAGGTAGAGTATTATTTTCCGTAGTGGCTTTTATTTTTGGTTCTGCGGTTTCTATGTTTCCTGACTTGCTTGAGGTTTTACTACTAATAGTTGGAGGAGTAGATCTAAGATAATTTAACCGAGAAATAACTGCATAAGTCATAACTGCACCAAATACTGCCATTAAGAAAAATATTGCCCCTGCAATAAATAGCCCTTTTTTCCTTTTTTCTCTAATAGCTTGAGTCATAAGCACTGTTGCGGCAACAGTTGTAGGCGGAGTTAAGGGATTAGTAATTATTTCCTTTGTGCTATAACTGGTCTCATTAGCTTGACTAGCCTCATTATTAGTAGTTTGACTGGTTTCATCACTAACGTTAAAATTAGTAGTAACAGCATCTGGCTCAGCCCTATGTTTAGATTTTATTACCTGTTCTGTTCCACATCGGCGACAAAACTTGCTCTCTACAGACAAACTAGCTTGGCATTTGATGCAATTACTCATAAATTTATCCTCCTAATTGCTCACAGCAGAAAAAACTCGCATTACATTACCAAAAAAGATTTTTTTAATTGATTCAGAGTCAAAACCCCGTTGTGAAAGTTCTTTGGCAATAATTTGTAATTTAGAAACATCCTCTAACCCTCTAGGAACAACCGCAATCCCATCATAATCTGACCCTAATCCTACATGATCAATCCCAGCAATTTCTACAGCTTGCTCAATATGATCTACAACTTTTTTATAACTAACCTTAGGTAGTTTACCAAGTTCTATTTCACAGACCCTTTCTTGAGCCTTTAAGCATTCCTCTAAATCATGCGCATAAATTTCCCGCACTCTTGCT
>JAHFUF010000615.1 GCA_023265235.1 Blastocatellia bacterium | reverse complement strand
GGAAAACCTATGAATTATTCTAAAGAAATACTTAAGCGTTATGGGCAGGCATTGCTAGGTCGGCCTTTTGTTCCTGTGGTACTCAATGTTTTGATTACTTCAGTTTGTGATATGCGTTGTGTACATTGTTTCTTTACTGATGAGCTTGATGATAAACCTCGTAAACTAAAGCAAATGAAAACACATGAACTAGAAAAAATTAGCGAAACATTGGGTGGGAATTTACCAGTATTAATTGTTGCTGGTGGAGAGCCTTTTACACGCAAGGATTTGCCAGAGGTTGCCAAAGCTTTTTATAAAAATAATCAGCTTGAGTCAATTTACTTAATGAGTAATGGACAGATTCAAAAACGTATCCTACCAGATGTAGAGCGTATTTTGCGTGAATGCCCAAACCTTAATGTTACTGTGGCGCTTGGTATTGATGGTGTGCAGGAGAGTCATGACAAGATTCGTCAAAAACCTGGTAGTTGGGCGATTGCTACTGATACAGCACGACAACTCCAACAGCTAAAGAAATCCTTTCCTAATTTAGATATTCAAACCTGTACTTGTTTTATGAATAGCAATCAGGAGCAAATTTTTGAATGGTATGAATTTCTAAAACATGACTTAAAACCAGATAAAATTAATGTTAATTATATTCGTCCACCATCGGCTAGACCAAAAGAGCTAGAAATTGACCTCAGTCGTTATCGTAAATTAGCTCATATGATTGATGAAGATTCCCGAACTGCTGCAATTAAAAATAGTTACACAGGTACAGAAGGAATTTTCAAAGCAGCAATTGACATCTATATGCATGAACTTATTGCTCAAACAGAAATAGAAAAGAAAGCACAACTACGTTGTTGGGCAGGAACTGCTGGTGCGGTTATTTATGATGAAGGTACCATTTCTAGTTGTGAAAACCTAGATTCAGTTGGTAATTTACGAGATTTTGATTGGAATTTCCAAAAATTTTGGCAATCAGAGGCAATGGCAGAACGTCGTAAAAAAGTAAAAGATGGTTGTTTCTGTACACATGAAAGTAATTGTTACTATCCCTCGCTGGCTTTTAATCCAGGGCATTTGATACAAATCAAACGATTAGAAAAACAAATGCGTGCTTCTCAAAAAGAAGTAGGGTTAAAGCCGCAATTGGCCTAGTAAAATTTAATAATAAGTAGTCCTTTGTTATTAAGTGAATTAGTCGCAACACCACAATATATTGTTTTGAGCATCACAATATATTGTGGTTTTTGGTTTTTAAGGTGTTTTCAAAATAAGCCAACAATAAGCTATATAGGTTGTAAGGGTTTACATAGTAATAGGTTATATTTTTTCCGATTTTTCCTATATAAGCAATTGGCAAGGATTTTTTTTTATAGTATAGTTTACCAACTTATAAATATTCCTTAATTTGTAACCCTAATAATAAATATGTTTTATAAGCTTGCTCACGATAAACTTACCACAATTGCCTTCCAGTTTAGCTCTATTTACAGGTTTTGTATCTTCCGTAATGTCTCTTCTACAGATTTCAACTTATTTACTTGAAATTTCAACTTATTTACTTGGTTATTTCCTTGGAGGTTATTTAAATGAATGATGAAAAAATAGAATATGGATTTACGCGTAGAGATTTATTAAAGATTTTAGGAGGAGTAGGAATTGCTAATGTTATGGGTGCAAGTACTTGGGGAGTTTTAGAATTTTTAACCCCTCCATCAAATGCTGATACTTGGCACAAATCTGTTTGTCGTTACTGTGGTACAGGTTGCGGTGTGTTGGTTGGTATGCGTGGTGGGCAAATCACAGATATTCGAGGCGATGATCTTGCACATAATAAAGGAGTTATTTGTGTTAAAGGTTCTATGCTAAGAGCACTTCCTTATCTAAAAGGCCGTCTAACCACTCCAAAAATTCGTCGTGATGGTAAAATGGTTGATGCTACTTGGGATGAAGCAATGTCACTGGTAGCAGAAAAATTTAGTCAAAGTATAAAAGACTTTGGGCCTGATTCAGTGGCTTATTATGGTTCTGGACAACTTTTTTCAGAAGAGTCTTATACTGCCAATAAGCTTTTTAAGGGCGGGATTGGCACTAATAATGTTGATGGTAATCCTCGTTTATGTATGGCTTCGGCTGCTAGTGGTTATGTACAGGTTTATGGTAAAGACGAGCCTCCAGGTAGCTACGAAGATATTGACTATGCAGAATGTATTTTTTTGATTGGTGCAAACCCCTTTGAATGTCACCCTCCAATGTTTGAACGTATTCAACAACGCCGCAGAGCAAACAAAAATGTACGAGTTATTTGTGTTGACCCTCGTAGAACCCTTACAGCAGACCGCTCAGATATTCATTTAGCTCCTATTCCAGGTACAGACTTACTTTTATTAAACTCCATGGCCTACGTTATTTGCCAAGAAGGGCTATTAGATACAACTTTTATTGAAAAAAATATTAGGTTTAGTGATGGTCAAGTAGATGTTGATTTAGCTGCTTTTAAGACTTTTTTGGAAAAATATAAACCTGAAGATGTAGCAGCAGAACTAGGTATATCTGCGAAAGAAATTAGAGAAGTAGCTTTTATGTTTGCTCGCTCTAAAGCTACTATGACCTTATGGACAATGGGTATTAACCAACGTACTCAAGGAACTTTTCTTAATAACATGCTTAATACACTTCACCTAATCACAGGGCAATTTGGCCGTCCAGGTGCAACGCCATTTTCACTTACAGGCCAATCAAATGCTTGTGGTGGTGTTCGTGATACTGGCTCATTGTCTCATTTGCTCCCTTGTGGCCGAAAAGTCACTGATGAAAAACATCGTAAGGAAGTGGAAGAGCTTTGGGGTGTTCCATTTGGTAGGATTTCAGCAAAACCAGGCTATGATGCCATTAGTCTTTTTAGAGCAATGGAAAATGAAAGTGTTAAAGCCGCTTTAATAATGTGTACTAACCCAGCACAATCTATGCCTGCAGCAGACCGTTATAACGCAGCAATGGAAAAATGCTTTTTAGTTGTGGCAGAGATTTTTGAAGATAGCGAAACAGCAAAACTAGCTGATGTACTACTTCCAGCAGCACTTTGGGTAGAAAAAGAAGGTGTTGTAGGACAAGGTGAACGTCGTTATCAATTAGTTGAAAAATTAATTGACCCTCCAGGACAAGCACATAGTGACTTACAAATACTTGTCGATTTAGCGGATCGTCTAGGACATAAAGATTTAATCAAAGCTAGAACCCCACAACAAGTTTGGGATGAGTGGCGAGATTTCTCAAAAGATAGCAAATATAACTTTAAGGGTATGACTTACGAAAGACTTAAAAAAGAACGGGGGCTACAATGGCCATGTCTTGATGAAAGTCACCCTGGAACAGTGCGCCGCTATGTAGAAGGAAGTGATAGTTTTGTTGCTAAAGGTAAAGGAATTGAGTTTTATGGTAATCCTGATAAACGTGCAGTAGTTTTCTTAAGACCTTATGTAGTTTCACCAGAAAAGGTTACTCCTGAGTTTCCTTTTTATCTCACTACAGGACGTGTTTTAGAACAATGGCATACTGGCACAATGACAGGGCGCGTCGATGAACTATCAAAAGCAAGTGGTGAGGCAAAGGTAGAGGTTAATGATCAAGATGCTTGGTTACTAAAGATAAATACAGGTGATACTGTTGAAATAAAAAGTCGTTACGGTACTTTACAAGGAACTGCTCGTGTAACTTCTTCACCAAGACAAGGTGTATTGTTTGTTCCTTTCTATGATGCAAA
>JAHFUF010000066.1 GCA_023265235.1 Blastocatellia bacterium | reverse complement strand
TAAAAGTTTGAGCACGATTAATAGTAGGGTATTCTTCCATTAATTTACTATAAACCCTGTTTAATCCATCTTCAGCTTGTTTTTGACTAACTCCTGGCTTAAGCCTCCCAACCATAAGTAAATTACTTGTATTTCTATTTTCAATCCAATCTGATGTTGGTTCCACTTTTTTAACCATGCTAGTAGTTACCCAAAATTCTGTAGCATAGGCTATTTCTGTACCATTAAACCCTTCAGGGGCAATACCAATAACAGTAAAATTATAATTATTTAATGTAATCTTTTTGCCAATTAAATCAGGAGCACTACCAAAACGATTTTGCCAACAACGATAGCTTAGTATCACTACTGGATGAGTACCAAAAGTTTTGTCTTCTTCTGGTAAAAATGTTCGACCATAGGCAGCTTTAACTCCTAATATATCAAAGTAGTTACCAGAAACTAGAAAACCCCAAATTATGCTATTATCCCCTTGATTACTTAAGCTCATTGAGGCATAACGATAAACAAATAGCCCGCTAAACACATCATTACGATCACGAAAATCTAGGTAATTAGGATAGGAAAAAGCAGCTATATCTGTAGCACTATTTTCTATTTTACCTTCAATAAAAAATAATTCTGCTGACTTTTCTACTGGTAATGGCCTAAGCAAAACCATATTAACCAAGCTAAAAATAGCAGTATTAGCACCAATGCCTAAAGCCAATAACAAGAGTGCCAGTGAAGTAAAAGCTAAGCTTTTTTTCATTTGACGAAAGCTATAGCGGATATCTTGTAAGATATTATCCATAATGATTCCCTAGTAATACAAAATTTTTGCAATAACAATATTGAGTCAAGGTAGTTAAGTAATAAGAATTTTAATATGTTGAAACACAACTTGTGTGCCAAGGAATAAACTAGCTCAATTACTTGAATTTATTTGAGTTATAAAAAGTATTTAAGATGAAAACAAACCCTAGATGTTCATTTCTGGGATTATGTTGTACCAAATTAGGAGTGCAAAAGTACAAGAATATAGGATGTAAGGTTTAATTTTGATTAAAAAAAGAAGTAACTTGTTCTGTTTGATCAATACTTAGATTATCATTTTTATATCGAGTTAAAATGTTGTTAACATATCGCTTAGTTTCAGGAAAATCTATTTGGCCAATGTAGAGTTCTCTATAAGTATTCTTGGCGATTTTTTTATTACTGATAAGTTGTTGCCAACGTTGCGCATTTGAAGGGCCAGCATTGTAACCCGCTAATACTATAGGAAGAGGGTCTTCTAGTTCATTATACCGCTTCATTAATTGGTCTAAATACCAACAACCTAGTTGCAGGTTTATTTCTGGATAAGCTAATAGTTCTTCTTCTGTTAAGCGTTTTTTCTTACTACGTTTTTCAATAGAGCTAGGAAAAGCTTTGTTTAGGTCTGCTTGACTAGTTACCCTAGTCCACTCTTTAACAATAATTGGAGTAACTTGCATTAGTCCAATTGCTCCTGCACTAGAGCGAGCATCTTTCTTAAAATACGACTCTTCATAAACAACTGACCGTACAAGTACTGGGTCAAGATCATACCTACTTGCAATACGTACAATCATTGCATCATACTGATGAATATGATGGTAATAGCCAAAATAGCTTACTGTTATCACCAAAAAAATAAATGCTATAAAGATAGCAGCGAGAAACTTATTACGGTTCATGTAATATCTCAGGAAAATGATATCTATTATGTAGTGGTCAAATAGATTAGTCTTGCAAATCACTGAAAACACTTCTTTTATAAACACAATTTATTTGACCACTACAAAAATGATATCTATTATTTATAATATTGCACTTAGCAAGACAAGTATCTTTTACAATTTGTTAGCAAAATAGTAAATATTTTTTTAATTATTAGAAGAATTTTAACAGATATCTATTTTTTAGTAACTGTTAATTATGTAAATATTAAAGATAGCTTTTGAGGGGTGTGATGAAAATTTTCTTTTTAACGATGCTTACTATTTTAATTATGACATCTGGTAATTGTTCTGACAAAAAAATTAACCTTAACCCTAGCAAATCAAATCAGTTGATCTCCTGGCCTTTGGACTGGTCTTTATATCTTAATAAAAAAATCACTGTTAAAGGTACTGCTGTAGATGCTAAACTAGGCGCGCTTCTTCTTGGACAAGGTACTGAAATATGGATTGATGGCCTAGATGCTTGGCCTGTCGGGTTTTATTTAGGTGGTCGTCAAGGAAAAC
The DNA here is from genome assembly GCA_023265235.1 of Blastocatellia bacterium. Taxonomy (GTDB): domain Bacteria; phylum Acidobacteriota; class Blastocatellia; order Chloracidobacteriales; family JADJPF01; genus JADJPF01. Next base: position 10,298 of record JAHFUF010000066.1, on the reverse strand, counting down.
TTTTACATGTAACTGGCATAGTGATTGAACGCAATGATCTTCCAGTATTTGTGCCTAAAGAAGGCGAACAGCCAAAATCTGGTATTGCTCTAAGCAAAGAAAGTGACTTAACAAAAACAAGCAAAAGGTTTTTACTTAAAGATGCTAGTTGGGAAATAATAAAAAACTAGACACAAAAGCCGTTTTGTTAAGAAAAACAAATCTACTTTTGTGTCCAGTTTTTTAAGCTTTATTAATATTTTGGTGTTTATTTACTACTAGTAGCTTTAGCAGCCTTGGCAGCCTTAGCAGCCATTCTTTCTGCGCGAGTATCAAGTTCGCGAATACGAGCAGCCTTACCTCTTAAATCACGTAAATAATAGAGTTTAGCACGACGAATTCGGCCTCGTTTTATTAGATCAATATGATCAACAATTGTTGCATGTAATGGAAAAATTCTTTCTACTCCAATTCCAAAACTTGTTTTACGTACAGTAATGGTCTCACGGATCCCACCATGCTTACGAGCAATTACAATACCTTCAAATATTTGTAGGCGTTCTTTATCGCCTTCCTTAATTCTTACGTGAACTTTTATAGTATCTCCAATACCAAAAGTTGGGATTGTGCGTAAGCTTTTCTTTTCTAAATCATCTATAATTATGCTCATTTTTATTATCAGTACCGCCCAAAACCGTGATTGGGTTAATAGCACTGCCTCCTTAAAATCAATTAAAATTAAACCTTGAATGAAAATAAAATTAGGTTTTTGCTAGACTGCACAAGGAAAACCCTGATTTTGCCTGGGTTTCTGAAGAAAATCAACTTGTTTTAGTAGAAGAAATTTTTTTTAAGCTACTAGGCAATACTTTTTCGCCCTAGTTAAAGCACAAAACCAAGAAAACGTCATAGGCAATTTACAGCAAAACTATCTTTTCCTATAATGCTTTCTTCTCACATTTTGCGATAAGTCCTTATAAGTCCTTATTAATAATAATGACTGAAAATCTTAGGAGGCTATAGTGTCTGCTGTTCCTTCCTTTTGTGTTGCTGACCGATTTAGTGATGTTGGGTTTTCTGAAATAGTAGTTATTCGTAATAAAATACTTGCTATGAAAAAAGACGGCCACCAAATTTTTCAATTTGAGGGCGGTGAACCTTTCCCTAACACCCCACAAATTATAAAAGATGCCTGTTTACAAGCTTTAGTAGAAAATAAGACTCGTTATGCCGCCTCTAGCGGTATTCCAGAACTACTTTCAGCTTTAGCAAATAAACTAAACAAAAAAAATAATATTCCCGCAGAAGTTAATCATTTAATTGTTGTTGCAGGGGGAATGCACGGGCTGTTTGCTGCTTTTCAAGCTGTGCTTAACCCAAATGAAGAAGTGTTACTTTTCTCTCCTTATTGGACACCAACCAAAGATTTGATCTCTATGACAGGAGGCAAAACAGTCCTAGTCAACACATTAAAAGCACGAGCAGAAGGACTTACAAAAACCCTTAAATCTCATTTAACCCAAAAAACTCGTTTACTTTGTTTGTCTTCCCCGCAAAACCCTACAGGCATTGTTTTTAATCAGGAAGAGATGTTAGAAATTGCTGATTTTGTTAAAACACATAATTTATTGGTCATTTCTGATGAAGCTTATGAAGATTTGTGTTATGACCACCCACATATCTCTATTGCTTCGCTCCCTGATATGTACAAGCGCACAATATCTTGTTTTACCTTCTCTAAATCCTATGCTATGACAGGTTGGCGACTAGGTTATGTTTCTGCACCAGAACCTTTTATTACTGCAATTAAACAATCAATCCTTTACTCTACCAATGGAGTAAGTACCCCTACTCAATGGGCAGGGTTAGCAGCAATCACCCAAGTAACAGGTTTTGTAGAAGAAAATTTAGCTGAATACCGGCAGCGACGAAACCTCCTAGTAAATGGATTAAATGAATTAGGGTTTGATTGTGCAATGCCTAGTGGGGCTTTTTATGCTTTCCCTAGTATTAAAAAGTTTGGTAAAACCAGCAGAGAAGTTGCAGCAATGTTACTAGCAGAAGCTAAAATTGCCACTATCCCAGGTAGTGTGTTTGGCCCAGAAGGAGAAGGTTACTTAAGGTTTTCCTACTCCATCCCAGTAGAAACTATTTCTGCTGGACTAGCAGCACTAAAAAGCTTTTGTGAAAAAAGAGTTTGAGTTTATTAACTGGCTCCGTAGCCAAAAAATTAACCACACTACTAATCTAATCGCAGGCATTGGAGACGATGCTGCGATTTTCTCACCTTCAGTAAACCAAGAAACCTTAATTAGTACTGACCTACTAGCTGAAGATATTCATTTTAAGTTAGATTTTACCTCTCCTGATCTATTAGGCTATAAAACCTTGGCTGTAAACTTAAGTGATATTGCAGCAATGGGTGGTCAAGCACGATATTTTTTACTTAGTATTGCATGTCCTAAAAACTTGCCAGATCGCTTTTTAACAGAGCTTTTAAGTGGCATGTTAACACTTGCTGAGACTACCGAAGTTACACTTATTGGAGGCGATACATCAGCATCGACTAATAAACTTTTTCTTAATATCACGATTTTAGGTGAATGCCCATCAGGAAAAGCTATTAGGCGGAGTGGAGCAAAAGCTGGTGATGAAATTTACTTAACAGGTCAAATAGGAGGCTCAGCCTTAGGGCTAGAGTTACTCCAACAAGGTAAGCGTATCACTGATAAGAGTTTAACTAATTTAGAAAAACTTGCCTTATTTGCTCATCTCAAACCACAACCAAGATTAAATTTTGGTAAGGCTTTAGGGCTAGAAAATATTGCTACATCAATGATTGATATCTCTGATGGGCTTTCTTCAGATTTAGGGCATATTTGCCAAGAAAGTAATGTTGGGGCAACAATTGACCTTACTCTTCTACCTATCTTCCCTAGTGCCTCGCTTAATCAAGCTCTTAATGGCGGCGAGGATTACGAATTATTATTTACTGTTGCATCAAAACATAGTGCTAAACTAAGGGAAGTATCTAAACTATTTCCTGATTTACCTGTTACTAAAATTGGCACTATTACTAGCAATTTAGATAGATGGTTAATTGAAGGAGAAAGAAAAACTCCTCTATTAGCTAAAGGCTATGACCATTTCGCTTGAACCATTTTGCAGCCAGATGTAGGGGCGAACCTATGTGTTCGCCCTTCTTAAACATCAGATAAAGAAGGGCGAACACATAGGTTCGCCCCTACATTTCATTATTTCTGATAGTACATATTAAATTAACACTTTTGTAAGGAAAGTTTTTCTTAATGACTAGACAAGTTATTGCACTTGCTGTAGGAACGGGGGCTGGATATGGGTTAGGCTATATGTTTGGCTTGGCTCATTTTCCATTTATTTCTGTCTTAGAAAGCGATCTTTGGCTAAATAAAATCTTTTTTATGGCTCTACTAGGTTTCCTAGTTGGAGCAATTACTTCGCTAACTTCTTGGAAACATACTCCAGGGCTACCTGGAATGGCCTTCGCACTAACTTTAACAAGCTTAGGAGTCTCAGCAATTTTTACTGATAACAAAACTATTAGTCCAATAGCCTCATCCTATGGCAACCTAGAAGAAGCTTGGATCACGTCTGCTATAGAAGCAACAATAGTTTTACTAGCAACTTTGCTTACTTATTCAGCAGCATGGTTAGCTGACACACAAATAGTTTTTCGTAATTTATCTGTAAAGCCTAAACCCAAAGAAGTTAATTCAAGGCTTTTGCTTACTCGACTTTTGCCTTGTGCTATAACAACTATCCTAATTGCCGCAATTTTAAGACTACTATTTGCTAACTTAATAGGTTGGAGTGGAAAAATCACAATCCTATGTTTTGTTATTGGTGCTTTTTTAGCTTCTTATATATTTAAATCTAGAAGCACGCTTTGGTATTCTGCTGCAGTGCCTTTCTATGTGGCAAGTTGCGGGTTTATAGTCTTATCGCTTCCTAATCTGTTGCAAAACTTTGCTCTAGTGGCAGCACCTAGTAAATCGTGGAATTATACATTAATTATTTGTGGATTAGGTGCAGTAGGGTCAATACTAGGGCATTGGCTTAGAATGGCGTTAGATAGCTTAAGCTTAAGTAATAGAACAAAAATTAATGAATAAACTATGAATAAGCACACAATAATTTTTGACTTAATGGATACAATAGTAGTAGACCCTTTTTATACTGTTTTTCCTAAGTACTTTAACATGCCAGTCAAAGAACTGTTCAAAATAAAAAACCCTGATAATTGGCCAAAGTTTGAAGTAGGAAAGATTTCAGAAAAAGAGTATTTTGAGCAGTTTTTCCTACCTAATTCAGGTCATAAACTTGATGATCCTGAAAGGTTAAAATCTGCGATTTTCTCAGCTTATTGTTTTATTTTTGGAATGGAAGACTTTTTGTTTGAGTTAAACTCTTTAGGCTTTAACCTATGGGTACATTCAAATTATTCTTTTTGGTTTGAGGAAGTTTGCATGCGACTAAACCTAGATAGGTTTTTCCAAGGTTACGCAGTTTCTTATAAAATAGGTTTACGTAAACCTGATCCTGCGGCTTATTTAGCAACTCTTGGTTTGATGAATAAAAAACCTAAGGATTGCATTTTTATTGATGATCGTGACATAAATATCACATCGGCACATGAAGTTGGGCTTAAAGCCATTCAATTTATATCGCTAGAGAAATTACGAGAAGATTTAAGGCTACTCCTAAACAGTTAATGTTAATCATCATCGCTATCAACACCAATCTTAATATCAGTGTCAAACCTACGATAATTAGTAAACTCCAACACATTACGGCTGTAGAGCCGATCTTTATCAGAGCCAATAATTAGTTCTGCTCGTTTTGGCAGTAGGAATTTTTCTCCATTTATTTCAAACCAACCATAATCGACGGCTGATTCTGAAACTGTGATAGGAAAATTAGCTGGGATGTCATCGGCTGCTTGTTCAACGCGTAAGACTCGTTTTGTTTCTTGATCAATCCAAATACTACCTTTGTAGCCAGAAATAACAGATTGATTAGAACGTGTTTCTGTTACTTGGTAAGTAGAATTGCGAGTCAAGATACGAAAATCATAAATAGTAGCACTACGTCCATCAATACGATCATTTGGGCCTTGCTTAAACTCTGTCTTAGCATCAGGTCTAAAAAGAGCTACTAGGACTGTGCCAAACTCTCCTGTAGAACTAGCACCACCAACATTATCATAACTTTTACTAGCAGGTCGTCCATTAACAGACTTAAGCTTGTAAGTTTCACCTTTGGATGCTTCATAGGTGACTTCCATTTCTAATGTGTCCCGCGCACGCCATTGTCCACCGGGATCGCGTGTATAGCGTAAAACTCGCTGATTAACAATAAAGTTAGGTAGTTCTTGAACATAGCCTAAGGCATAGTAGCGAGCTTGCTCAATAAAAGGCATTGCAGCAATTTTTTTAGCTTTTGTGCTTGGATCTGAATCGTCATCAGGGTTAAAAGTTGTTGCTTCTGGTAAGTCGTCTGTAGGCATAGACTTATTTGAGGAGGCTCTTAATAAAGCATCTACAACTATAGATTTAGCTCCAGCTTTGCGAAAGTCTTTTAATACTGCATCGGTTAAAGGAAAGTCTATTCCTCGTTCATTAATTTCTGCGGCAATATCGCCTTGAACAATTTCATGTCTACTAGCAGCCTCTAGTTTAGTAACCACTTCTGCTTTGGCTAAAGGTTTTTTCTGGAAAATAGCCGCATTTGAAGTAGGAAAACTTATAGTGAGTGCTAACAAACAAATTATTGCGATAAGAAAAATTATTCTAATGCTTCTTGTTTGCATGTTTTTTACCTTTTTGTGAGTTAAGTCACTAGGATGAACCCTAATATTACAAAGGTTTGCTTAATGTAGTTCTTAATTTCGGTAAAGCTGTAATAGTGCTTCTTTTACTGCATCTCGAACAGTATTAACAGGGTCATTTACTAATTTACGTAATGCCACAATTGCACGCTCATCATCAAAATCTGCTAAGGTTTCAACTACTTTACGCCTTACATCTGGTTCCTCATCATTAAGCAATTTTATTAGAGGTTCCAATACAGACCTATTATTAAGCTTAGCTAATGCTTCGACAGTATGATAACGCACAGTTGAAATTTCATCAGTTAATAGCTCAATTAAAGGTTCAACCGCTCGACTATCATTCAATCTCCCTAATGTAATAGCTGTAGCTTCTCGGACGTTAGAACTAGGGTCTTTAAGTGATTCTATTAGTAGCTCTACAACAGGAAGATCTTTCATTTCGGCTAAAGCTACTATTGCACCGGCTCTACCATCTACACTAGCCTCTTCAAGAAAATCAATTAGTTTATAAGCTACTCGAATATCCTTTATTTTTGCAAGATTAAAAACGGCTGTTTGTCTTACTTCAATATCATCATTAGCTAGGGCAGTAATTAAGTGTTTTACTGCATCAAAATCCAGTATTTTAATCAATGCTTCGCCTGCTCGTTGTCTTACAGTAGTGCATTTATCTGTTAGAGCAGTAATCAGTGGTTTTACTGCATGCTCACTTTTAATCTTACCTAATATTAATGCGGATGATTCCCTAGCAAAGTCATTATGTTCTAAAGAATTATTTAAGGCTGCAATTAATTTACTGGTAATAAAATCTTGCTTCATTTCGCTTAGAGCAATAATTGCTCCTACTCTAGTATCAATATCTTCATCACCTAAACGTTTAATTAAAATTGGTACAACCCTTAAGTCGTCTATTTTAGCTAGCGAATAGCCAGCAAAATATCTGATTTCGGTTAATTCGTTTTGACTACGCATAGTTTCTAGTAGTGCAGCAATTGCACGATCTGTTCTCTTCATCCCTAATGCATAAACAGCACGTTTACGCACATCAGGGTGTTCATCTTTAAGTGCTCCAATAATTTCTTCTACTAATTCTGCGTTGTCTAGCTGTGCCATTGCACCTAGGACGGCATACCTAATATCATGGTTTTTAGCTTTTAAGGCAACTGGTAGAGCAGTAGCAACATAGCTGTAATTAACCCCTAGTGCTGCTATAGCACTAGCAGCAACTTCTCGGAGTTCTGTGCTGTCATTATAATAAAGTAGGTTTACTAGTTCTCTTAAAGTTTCATATTCTCTAATTTCTGCTAATGCTTTTATGGCTATCATTCTTACTGAAGGATTAGAGTCTTTTAGTTTAGCCACCAAAGGTTTAACACTACGTAGGTCTTTTATCCTACCTAAAGCCCAAATAACATTTTGTTGTACTTCTGGGCTAGGATCATCAAGCATTTCAATCATTGGCTCAACAACGCGTAAATCTCTAAGTTCTCCTAAAGCACTAGCAACATTTAGCCTAATAATTGCGCTTTCATCCTTAAGTAAAATAATCATCGGCTCAATAGCACGGCTATCTTTAATTTGAGCTAAAGACCAGACAGCATTTTGTCTTACACCTTCGCTAGGATCTCTTAGTGCAGTAATTAATGGCCCAACAGCGCGAATGTCTTTTATTTCCCCTAATGCTCCAGCAGCATCACAACGAATGTCGCTATTAGAGTTGGTTAGAGCAGCAATTAAAGGCTCTACAAGCTTACTTAAAGCTAAAGTAACTTTACGACGTACTTCTGAATCACCATCAGCTAATATAGGTACTAGAGCTTCAGCCGCCGCAATATTTCCTAGTTCTCCTAGTGCTTCAGCAGCACTAGCACGCACTCCTGCATTTTCATGTCTAAGAGCATTAATTAAATGATCTATTGGGATATTATCTTTAGTATTGTTTACTTCATACATAGTTTTTTGCAAGTATCAGCTTAATTTTTTAGCTTTTCTAGAAGCTTTAGCATAATTGGACATAATCGCGCTTAATGATAAACCTTAATTCTGAATATGCTTGTCCTTTTTGGAAAAGGCAATAGCAATATATTATTATTGCTAGCTTTTATCGGCAAATATTTTCTGAAAAAATACTGCTAATCATAAAAGAACTTTGATCATACTTTCAGTTATTAAGCCTAATGATGATGTTAAAGGCTTTCAATTTCTGCCTCGCAGATGCATTGTTGAACGGATTTTCTCCTGGTTTAACCATTTTCGTTGCTTAAGAACAATTTCTTAGAGACTCAGCACATGCTCGTCAACATGCAGATTGGTTAATTAGACTGAACATTACTAAGGCTTTCACCTTTAAGGTAAAAACTAATTCTAGCTTTAGTAAAAAGATTGGCTTATACAGTGTAGGCCCTGTCCAAACCCCTACACTTACTTTTATAATTAAATAACCTCGGAATTGTTTTTGATTCAGACGACCCAGGCTTTTTGTTTACGAAAGTCCCTTCGCAAAACTATATTGACGTTAAAATTCAGATAGTGCTAAAAATGTAATGCTGCAAAACAAATGAAAACTGACGTAACTTATTGGTTTATTAGGCTATTGCTATGCATATTCTCAAAATCTCAGCATTACATTTTGTCCACTACCCCCGCCAACGCGAAAGGTTTGATTGGGAATCAGCACTCGTTAGCGGATACATTTTTGACTGATTACAGAAGTCACTCGCCGTTGGAATGGCGGAAAAGGCGAAGGAATTTGTGGAAAGCGTAAGGGAGATTTATCATGGAAAGCCTGAAAGTAGTTGAGTTTTTTGCATACAACCTATGAAAATTTGACAGCAAGAAACAGATAGAATTTGTGTCTAATTTTCCGTAAAGTAGCTTTTTATTTAATTGAGTTAAGGAAAATTATGCACAAAGAAATCGAACCAAAGATAATGTATTTCGGAACGCCCGTCGTTTTGATTAGCACGCTCAACGAGGACGGCACCCCGAATCTTGCTCCGATGTCATCAGCTTGGTGGCTCAAAAATTTTTGCCTTTTAGGTTTAGGGAAACTAGGTAAGACTTTTGAAAATCTAACACGCGAAAAAGAATGTGTTTTGAATCTTCCGTCGTCAGAAATGGTTGCTGAGATTGACCGTTTAGCTTGCACGACTGGCAAAAATCCGATTCCTGAGTATAAGGTGAATATGGGATTTGAATATGTGCCTGACAAATTCGGACGAGCCAAACTAACACCAATCGAGTCGCAAACGGTTAAGCCTCCGCGTGTGTCGGAATGTCCTGTCCAACTTGAGGCTGTGGTTGAAAATATTCACAATGTCGGCGGAACAAATAGTTCATTAGCGGCGATTGAAATCCGAATTGTCCGCTCATATTTTGACGAAAAAATTCTAAGCTCTGAAAAACGTCATTATGTAGATACGGACAAATGGCATCCACTAATAATGAGTTTTTGTGAGTTTTATGGTTTAGGACATAATTTGCATCCGTCCCGCTTGGCAAAAGTCTTTTGAGCAAAATTGTCTACGAGAGTGAAAGCAAACTAGCTGAAATGGCGGAAAAGGTGAAGGAATTTGTGGCAACGGGCGGCGAGATTTATCACGGGAATTTGCCGAAAGGTACGAAGGAGTTTTAAGCAATATGAAAGAAATAGTTACGGAAAATGCACCAAAGGCTGTTGGTCATTATTCACAGGGAATTATTGACGAAGGCTTGATTTTTGTTTCGGGACAAGTTGCCACCAATCCGAAAACCGACGACCTCGTGCTTGATTCAGTCGAGGCTCAAACCGAGCAGGCTTTGCGAAACGTCGAAGCGGTTTTGCTGGCAGGTGGAAGCGATTTGAGTCATGTTCTGAAGATGACGATTTTCGTTTCGGGAATGGAACATTGGTCGGCGGTCAACGAAACTTATAAGAGAATATTGGGCGAGCATCGTCCGGCACGAGCCATCATTCCAGTTGGCGAATTTGGCGATGGCTTGAAAATCGAAATTGAGGCGATTGCCCGTGTGAGGAAATGATGGAATTAAAATATCGGCACGTTGACGTTTTTACAGACAGACCATTTTCCGGCAATGGGCTGACGGTTTTCATTCTAGAGGAAACACTTTCTACCGAGTTGATGCAGGAAATTACACGGGAAATGCGGCAATTTGAGTCAATCTTTCTTTTCCCGACGGAAAAACCGGATACGTTCCAAGCCCGCGTTTTTACAATGGAAGAAGAACTCGATTTCGCGGGACACCCAACGCTCGGAGCAACGTGCGTTCTGCACGAAAAATTTTTTCCGAATAAAGATTCTTCGACGTGGACAATTTGCTTCAATCACAAAGAAAGTTTAGTCAAAACCACTTTTCAGGAAAATCGTTTTTTTGCTTCGATGGAACAAGGCATTCCCGAATTCGGAGAAACTCTTTCAGATGATGAAATTGAGACTTTTCTCTCTGCTTT
>JAHFUF010000614.1 GCA_023265235.1 Blastocatellia bacterium | reverse complement strand
AATATAATATTTTTACTTAATATGATTAACAGTGTTGATTATTTTCCCCTATCTACTTTTAGTTGCAGTATAATAAGAGCTAGCCTAAAATCTTTATCATCTTCATTTCTGATATTTCTTATCTATCGATAAATCTCATGCCCGCTAAAAAAAGAAGGATTATCTCGCTTGGTGTTTGGGTAGTCTTATTATTTGCTCTAGCCACTATGTTAGGTGCTGGTGGTTTCTTTTACCATTTTGCTAAGCAATTTGAATATGAAACCTGTGATCGTTATAACGATAAACAACTTGAACATGTGAGAGCAGTTGCTGAAGACCTCTCACAGTTGTTTATACGTATAGAAAATGACTTTAAGTATGTAGCCACCATAAACGACGTACAAGGAACTGATCCAAATAAAATTTGGCCACATTTGGCTAATTGCTACAAACGTTTTAATGGTCGGTTAACTGATGTTATTCGTATTGATGCTCAGGGTAATTTTCTTACTACTTACTTAAAGGGAACTAAGCTTAGCGGAGAGAGTGCGCTTTTTCGCCCTTCTACACTCCAAGCAATAAATACTAAAGCAATTTCCTTAGCTGGGCCTTATATAACCAAAGATGGGACTAAAGCTATTGCTTTTGATATGCCAATTTTTAGCACTGATGCTGATGGTAAACAAGTATTTACTGGTACACTTTCTGGTCGTATAGATATAGAAACTTGGCTTACAACCTATGTTGCTCCCTATGATATCCACCTTGGAAGTTTTACTTGGATTATTAATCAAGACAAACAAATAGTTGCACATTCAAACCCTGCTTTAGTAGGTCAGCCTTGGGATATGATTGCAGAAGGGTCTTTTTTAGATCCTGATCCTAGCAGTACAGACCGTAGTTCTGACTATGCGTTCTTAACAATGGCGTTATCTACAGCAAAAGGAAAAACACAAATCAAACTAGGCAGCTTAGGGGGTCAAGAGCAATTAGTTACTTATGCTTCTAGTAAAGTACCTTGGGCTAAATGGGTAGTAATGTCTAATGCTCCTCGTAAGGCCGTATTAAAGCCTTTTCATGAAAACTTAAGAAAAGTTTGGGTGGTAGCAGTTTTCTTTATTGGAACATTTATTGTTATTGCGATTTTTGCTTTATATAGTGAGCAGAAAAAAGTCCAAGTTGAACGTGATTTACGCTATAGCCTACAACAGTCAGAAAAAAGATATCGTACTTTAGTAGAACGTAGTAATGATGGTATTGTACTAGCCTCACCAGACGGGTTTATTAAAATTGCTAATCGTCGTTTTGCAGAAATGTTAAACAAAACAGAAAAAGACCTATTAGGACAAAACTTATTAGATTTTATTTCACCTAATCAACATGCTTTAGTTCAAGAAGAATGGAGACGTAGAGAACGCGGAACAAGTAGTAGTTATGAAGCAGAGTTAGTAATTAATAAAACCCAGAATATTTTTGTTATCTTTTCTGAATCTCCTGTTTTTAGTCTTAACAATGAACATACAGGAAACCTAGCAGTCCTAACAGATATTACAGATCAAAAACTTTATCAACAAGAAATCAAACGCCAGAATGAAGAACTTTCTGCAATCAACTCTATTGCTGAAACTACTAGTCGCTCTTTGATCTTACAAGAAATTTTTTCTGATGCAGTAGAAAAAATTCTAGAAACTTTGCACCTAGATGGCTGTGTAATACTCACTATTAATGAAAAAACTAAAACTTTGCTTATAAAAGCTAGTTCAGGTGTTTCAGAAGGATTTCTTAATGACTCTAGTATTAGTAATACTGCTCTTGGAGTAAGCTATATTGGTAAAGTTATAGAAACTAAAGAATTGGTTATTGTAGATAATTTGTCTATTGATGATGGTAGCGTAGGGCCACGACCAAGCCTAGAAGCAATAAAAAAAGAAGGTCTTATCTCAGCAGCGTTCATCCCAATAAAAGTCCGAGACGAATGTTACGGTATTATTGCTTGTGGTAACCGTTCTCGTAGGTCTTTTACTAGACAAGATATTAGGCTACTAAGCACTATTGGACAAACTATTGGTATTGCAGTAGAAAAGGCTTATCTTTATCAAAATGCTCGTATTCGTGCAATGCAACTAGAAACCATTTACCGAGTAGGAGAGAAACTTACTGCCCTATTAGAACTAGATGAACTACTTCCAGTAGTAGTAAAACTTATTAATACAACTTTTAATTATTATAATGTTAATATTTTTCTTTATGACAAAGAAACCGATAAGCTTATTTTCACTGCTGGTTATGGAGGTTTTGACTCTCCAGAACCACTAGGAGAAACCCTTGACTTAGACCAAGGAATTGTAGGCCATTGTTTTTTAACCAAAGAACCTTTTTTAGTCGTCGATGTAAGCAAAGAACCAAAATTTTTTCCTGTTGAAAGCTTATCTGAAACTAAATCTGAACTAGCTCTTCCTTTAACTACTCGTGGAACTACTATAGGTGTATTAGATGTACAAAACAATATTACTAATGCGTTTGACGAGGAAGATTTACTTACACTGCAAGTATTAGCAGAACAAATAAGTGTTGCAGTAGAAAATGCCCAGCTTTATAAAAAGGTTAAGCATTCCCTAGATGAAGTACGTAAATCACAAGCATTCTTTGCCAAAATAGTACTAGAATCTCCTTTAGCTACATTTATCACTGATTCAGAAGGTGTGTGTATTTTGGTTAACCAAAGTGCTTTATCTTTAATCGGAGTTAATAACAACTATAGTGAAGTAATTGGTAAGTACAATCTCTTAACAGATCCGCCTTTTGCCAATACTCCTCTACAAGAAGCCATACGTAAAGTATTAAAAGGAGAAGTAGTAAACCTAGCAGTTGATTTACCTCTACAAGCTCAAAACACAAAACACCCTAAATATGACATAGCTACACTAAAAGCTACTTTATTTCCTTTAATCGATGACTTTGGAAAAATAGGTAACATAGTTGTTAAGTTTGAAGACTTAACCGAAAAAAGGGTTTTAGAATACGCACTACAACAAGCACAAAAAATGGAATCTATTGGCACTCTAGCAGGAGGCATCGCTCATGATTTTAATAATATTTTAGGTGGAGTTCTAGGTTATACATCTTTTATTAAAAACCAAATGTCTAAAAGCGATCCTATCTATCGCTATATCAATATTATTGAATCCTCTGCTCGTCGAGCAGCAGATTTAACCCAACAATTACTTGCTTTTGCTCGTGGTGGTAAATACCGCGTACAAATACTTAATATTAATAACCTAATCAAAGAGGCTGTAGAGTTGGTTGAGAGCACTATTCCTAGCAGTATTAAGCTAAAATTAGCTGTTGCAAACAAAGCATTAGCAGTAGAGGTTGATGGAGGACAAATTATCCAAACTATTGTTAATATGTGTATTAATGCTCGCGATGCAATGCCAGAGGGAGGTTTGCTTAATATAAGCACTTCTCAGGTAACTTTGGATGAACCATTTACTTATACACACCCTGGTTCAAAAGTAGGAGATTATGTATTACTACGCGTTAGTGACACAGGAATAGGGATGGCAGAAGAAACCAAACAACGTATTTTTGAGCCTTTTTTTACCACTAAAAAAGATAGAAAAGGCACAGGACTTGGGCTAGCAATGGTTTATGGGATTATTAAAAATCATCGTGGCTATATTGATGTTGAAAGTGAAATTGAAGTAGGAACAACCTTTTCAATCTACTTGCCTACTTCAAATAAACAACTAGAAGACACTAAACCTAATACTGGTAATGTTG
>JAHFUF010000613.1 GCA_023265235.1 Blastocatellia bacterium | reverse complement strand
ATAACTCTATTTCATACCTAACAAGTGGAAGAGACTTGCTTAGGCTACAAATCAAAATAGAGAGCAAACAACCTCCTGTAATCCTTGCTGATCCTGACTTTGGGACTCTTAGCCAAGCATCTTCAAGCCCAAAAGAAGGAGAAACAATATTTGCTAGCCTTAAGTTTAATCGCCTAGCAGCCACAGAGATTGAAGCTAAAGCTATAAAAACTTTGTTCCCTAACGCAGAAATGCTACTGCAAAAACAAGCTAGCGAAGAAGCCTTAACCAAGTTGAATGCTCCATCTATTTTGCATATTGCTACTCATGGATTTTTCTTACAGGAAAGATCTGCTCCAATTCCTCCAACCCCTGATGAGCAACGACTTGCGACATTTGAAGGAACAGGCCGAGCTACACTACTTAATATCAAAGTAGAAAATCCATTGTTGCGCTCTGGACTTGCACTATCAGGAGCAAACCTACGAACAGATGACAAAGAACAAGGAATATTTACTGCACTAAAAACAACTGGACTAAACCTGTGGGGAACAAAGGTAGTAGTACTATCAGCTTGTGATACTGGAGTTGGTGAAGTCAAAACTGGTGATGGGATTTATGGACTAAGACGCGCTTTGGTGCTAGCAGGCTCAGAAACCCAATTAATGAGCTTATGGCCAATTAGTGATAATGGTACTAAGGAACTGATGCTTGATTACTACTCTCGCTTACAAAAAGGTGAAGGTCGTTCTGATGCACTTCGTCAAACTCAGCTTTCGTTACTTAAGAGCAAGACTCGCCAACACCCCTATTTTTGGGCTAGCTTTATTCAATCTGGCGAATGGGCTAATTTAGATGGTAAGCGGTAAAATAATGTTTTTTGTTACTAACGTCTTAAAATTAAAAACGACATAATAGCAATCAAAAGACATAGAGGAGAAAATAGCCAAGTATCCCAATAAGCAAACTGTGTGTCACGAATTGTCTTAAAAAAGCCAACCAATCGAAACTCTCCTATTGCCCTCAGTAAAAATAACAGGGAAATAGCGAGTGTTCCCCAATAAAAAAATTGGTTAGGGATAAATGTGCCTAAAAACCCGCTTTGCCCTAGTATTACAAGCATTGCCATAAATAAGGCTAAAGCGACTAAAAGTGTTAGGAAAGGTGGTGGGTTAAAAGCTAGCTTACCGTCAACGGTAGGAATAACAGACTCAGACTGATGTTTCCCGCCAAAGGCCCAATAAACATGTAATAACCCTAATAATGCAAATATACCAGCTAAGAAAACCCCTAATATTTTAGCCATTATTCCTTCCAAGATCCTTAAGTCTTTTTATCACTTGAAAATGCAAGTCTTTCCATAGCATGAGGAGCACTTTCACGAGCACCTGCTGGAGTAATGGTCATAAATTGGGCTTTACGTTGTAGGTCTTTAATTGTAGCAGCACCACAATAAGTCATTCCTGAACGTATGCCCCCCATTACATCACGAATTACATCTACAGCAGAACCCCGCATAGGAACTTCTATTGCGACTCCTTCAGCCGTTTTCCATTCACCCATAGAACCCATAAAATCTTCTTGAGCTTCGCGAGAAGCCATACCACGAAAGATTTTTACTTTTACTTCTCTGCCATTATTAACAATGGTTTTTACTTCTCCAGGTGTTTCTTCTGTACCAGCTAACATTCCTCCTAGCATTACAAAATCTGCTCCTGCTGCTAGTGCTTTTACTGCATCTCCTGGTGTACGAATACCACCATCAGCAATTAATACTCGATCCACTTGACGACACATCATAATTGCTGATAATTGAGGCACACCAAAACCAGTTTTAATTCGAGTAGTACAAACTGAGCCGCCACCAATTCCTACTTTAATTACATCTGCCCCGGCTGCTGCTAGGTAATCAGCCCCAGCATAAGTAGCAATATTTCCAGCAATAATTACAATATTATTTTTATACTTTTTGCGCAGATTTTTGATGGTTTGATTTACTAGCTTAGCGTGCCCATGTGCAACATCTACACAGATAATTTCTGCTCCAACAGCAATTAGGGCTTCTGCTCGCTCTAAAGCTGCTTCGCCAACACCAATTGATACTCCTACCATAGGTTTATTCTCTACTTGGCGGAATTCCTCAATATTTTGCTCTATAGTCATAAACCTATGTAAAAGACCTAGCCCACCTAAAGAGGCCATACAATTAGCCATTGAGACTCCTGTAACAGTGTCCATATTAGAGCTAATAACAGGGCTTTCAAACCGTTTATTAGCCATATTTACCGCAGTAGTAACATCTTGGCGAGATCGAATACCGTTATAGTTAGGAATTAACAAAACGTCATCGAAAGTCAGCCCTTGAATAAAATGCATTGGTTTTATTCCTTAATATTCTTAGTTTTAATTAAATTGTATTTTCCTTCTACAGAGCGATTTTACCTGTGAGAGAAAGTTTTTGTTACCCAACTTTCCCGAAACTAATTGCTAGTTTTGCCCAGGCTTGGGTTGCAATAAAGTAAATACCTATAAATCACGTTTATTTGTCTTTCAATCCTAATTTTGGCCTATCTAATAGCTTTTAAATTTTTTCTGTTCTTACTTAATAGTCAAAATTAATGGTCAAACCTTTTCTAGTTTCACTGATCAAACCAATGTATTATCTTTTGTTCATTTAGCTTTTTTTGCAACCAAAAGTATTTTTTTTGAATCTCCTATTTACCTACTGGTAGGCAAATCAATATTAGGAGCTTTGATATGAATTACTGGAAAGAATTTTTGCCTTTCTATTTTTACAGTGCTATAGCAGGTAGCCTAACAATAAAAGCAAGCTGGTATAAAAGCTACTCTCTGTCCAAAATACTTTTATTAGCGGGGGTTGGGATGATTAGTTGGATGTTTGTAGAATATGGCTTACATAGGTTCTTTTTTCACTATGAAGCAAAAAGCCCAACAGCTAAACAACTAGTTTACCGAATGCACTTAAGCCATCATGAGAACCCAAAAGCATTAGACTCTTTATTTTCTAGCTTATATACTAGTGTTCCTTTTGCTTCATTTTATTGTTTATTAACTTGGCTAGTAACTGGCAGTTGGCAAATGATGAGTTATCTTTTTCTAGGGTTAATTACCGGCTATTTTGCTTATGAACTACTACACTATCAAGCACATCATTACACATCAAAGCTTGCACCGCTAAGATACTTAAAGAAATACCATATGTTACATCATTATCAATCACCAAAATGCAGGTTTGGTGTAACCACTCCATTTATAGATTGGTTGTTTGGCACCTATAAAGCTGTAGCAAGTAAGAATGCTGAAAAAACTCTAACTGTATAGAGTAATAATGGTTAAAATTTTATTAATATAAAATTAAAAACTTATTAATATAAAATATTAGAATAGATAAGTAATTATATTCTATGATATGCTATTTTTATAACTCACTGTCTTACAATACCTAGTGGTATTACGATACATTAAAATGCTTGTAGCTTTTGAACTTGCTAGGAAAACTTTTACTTATTGTACTTTGCTAGCGTGATAAATTTCCTCTGAAATAAAATATAACGATCTCTTGTTAATCTAAACACTAAGCTTCATCAAATCACAGAGTTAGGGGTGTATACTATGTATAATGTGAATAGTCTTACTATTAGCGATATTGCTAATTGTCGTAATGGGCTAAGAGATATTAATAAAAATGCAAACAGCATGGAAGAAGTTGCTGAAAGAATGGTACGCTATTTTTATGGCCAATTTATTGATAGCCAAACAAATAAGAAAGCTTGCGT
>JAHFUF010000065.1 GCA_023265235.1 Blastocatellia bacterium | reverse complement strand
TAAATTATATGTATATAAGCTTAATAATTTGTTCCTGGAGCAGCACTCATATTTTGAACTATTTTTACGCCTACACTTGCGCCAATACGTGTAGCACCTGCGGCTAACATCTCCTGTGCACCAGCAAAATCTCTTACTCCACCTGCCGCTTTTACACCCATATCTGGCCCAACAACTCTACGCATTAGGGAAACATCCTTTACCGTTGCTCCAGCCTTAGAAAATCCAGTAGATGTTTTTACATAATCTGCTCCAGCAGATTTACAAAGTAAACAAGCTTTTATTTTTTCTTCGTCTGTTAATAATGCTGTTTCAATAATAACTTTTAACAATGCATCTTCCTGGTGTACGGCTTCGGCTAGTTTTGCTATATCATCTTCTACTAAGTTGTAATCCTCAGATTTTAATGCTCCTATTTGCATTACCATATCAATTTCCCTTGCACCATCAAAAATCGCTCTACGGGCTTCATAAACTTTAGCATCAGGAGCACTAGCACCTAGAGGAAACCCTACCACTGTACAAACCTCAACTCCTGTTGCGCAAAGGTATTTGGCTGACTCTTTTACCCAAACAGGATTAATACATACAGAAGCAAAACGATATTGCCCAGCTTCAGAGCATAGCTTGCGAATTTCGTTACGAGTAGTTTCTGGTTTTAATAAAGTATGGTCAATATATTGAGCCATATCACGAGCAGAAAGAGAGTCTATTGGAGGCAGTCCTAAACGTGAAGCACCAGCAGCCACAGCTACTTGCATTCGGTGAACACAACCCATAGTACAACAATCTGTACAAGCAGGAGAAGCAACACTTGAGTCTTCTCCTAAGCGTCCCAATACTTCATCAATAACTTGTTTAATAAAAGCTTCCATCATAGCATTTTGACTCATGGTTAATTTCTGCCTTACGTATTTATTTTTTGATATATTGTTTTTCAATATCTACAATTTTAGCAACTCGACTTAAGTGGCGTTCTTCGGTAATAGTAGTTTCTAACCAGACTTTAACAATTTCTCTCATTGCTTCTAGAGTAATCATTTTTCCGCCCAAAGTCAGTATATTAGCATCATTATGCTCACGACTATTACGAGCTAGAGCAACATTATTAGCCATTGCTGCTCGTACTCTAGGAAGCTTATTAGCTACCATACAAGAACCAATCCCTGCACCATCAATAATAATGCCTAGAGAAAAACTCCCTTGTGAGACTCCACTAGCAACCATAAAAGCATAATCAGGGTAATCAACGGCTTTAGTGTCATAAGTGCCAAAGTCGTGATAGTCAAATGATAGCTCTTTTAGGAAAACCTTTAGTGCTTCTTTCATTTCATAACCACCATGATCAGCAGAAAGAGCAATTATGTGTTTTTTTCCACGCCGAAGACGACGAGTAATTTCTAACTGGCGCGAATTGATTAGATCTCGTGCTAAGGGTGTAATAAGTGCGTTTTCTGCGAGTTGAATTTGCGCACCCTCTGCTAATGTTTTTAAGTCTTGTTCAGTAATAACCTGTTTTTCCGAGAGATCCAGCATAGTTTGATCCTTAGTGATGGCTTGACAGCAAAGCAAGGGATTTTTTATAGTGACCTATTTTAGGCCAATCCTTAAATTTTGACCAAGCTAGTTTAGCATAAGAAAAGGTATTGTTATGATCACTGACATCCAACCTTCAGAGTTTAATAACCCTAGTTTAGAAATTTTGATCAGTGCAGAAAAACTACAAATGCGTATTCAAGAACTAGGGGCACAAATCACACGCGATTATGTAGGAAAAGATCTTTTACTTGTTTGTGTTCTAAAAGGGGCTTGTATTTTTCTAAGCGATCTTATACGAAATATTGATTTACCTTTATCCCTAGATTTTATTGCTGTTTCTAGTTATGGAGGAGCATCAAAATCTTCTGGGGAAGTACGCATATTAAAAGACTTAGACGCTAGCTTAAAAGGTAAAGACGTTTTAGTAGTAGAGGATATTGTTGACACTGGTTTAACCTTAAATTACCTATTAGATATTTTTCACCGCCGAGAAGCTAATTCTGTCTCTGTAGTAGCCTTTCTAGACAAACCCTCTAGACGGGTACGCCAAGTTGACGTTGCCTATATAGGGTTTGAAATACCTAATGCATTTGTTGTGGGTTATGGTTTAGACTATGCAGAACGCTACCGTAATCTACCTTTTGTTGGTGTGGTAAAAACTGAGAATCCATAAACAAATCTAATACTTAAGCATTTGGCTATAAAGCGACATATAGTTTAATTTTGTCAACACTTAAGCATTATCACTAGTTATTATTTTCTTTCTGTACTATGCTTGAAACCTAAATGATGAGGATGGTAAAATGGTTTCGTTTTCGTCATTTAACTTAGAACCCATTACTAAAATTCTGGGCTAACGCCAAGACAGCTTGGTGCTTTCTAATAAAATCGGCATTCTGCCAAATAATTTCTGAATTTATTTTGAGAGGGGAACCGATGATGTTTTGTCCCTTCTGCGGCCATCAGAACCGGGACGGTAAGAAATTTTGTCGTCAATGTGGTCGCACTTTGCCAGCACCAAAAACTAGTAGCGGCACAACTCCTCTTCCACACTATAATAGTTTCGCTCAAGAGCCTGTAAACTCTAGTGTAGAAACTAGTATTTCTGTTAATAATCAAAATCAATCTATTCCTACTAATCAATTGATTGATCAAAGCCTTTATAACAATTTTTCCCCTTCTGTTGATAATTTATCCAAATCATCAGCAGTAACCCCTCAATGGCAGCCAGACATCGCTCTAAAGGCTAACCAAGACTATGTTGAGGAAGCAGAGCTAGAAGGTCAGTTAAATCAATTTGCTGGAGAACTATTACCTGATACTATTGGGTTTGAAGCTCCAAAATCTATGCCTTCTTTGGGTAGTAATGGCGATAGCACTTATCAAAAACCTAATGGAATGTCAGCCAGTAATTCTACAGCTAAGCCTCAGGTTAGTTCTTTGAGTTCTCCTCTATTAAAATTCAAAAAAAGCCCTTTGCCAACAAAACTTCCTTCTACTCGTGAATCAAAACCCATAGTTGATTTTAATGACTATAATGATGGAGATCATCCAACTGATGAAATGGAAGCACTACTAGATAAAAGTGAGGAAAAAACAGAAGATATTTTTATACTAACAGACAAAACAGCTGATATGCCCATACTAACAGAAAAACCTGCTAATATTCCTATCGCCAAGCCTCTTATTGATCCAACTTCCAGTACCTCCAGTACTTCTATCTCCAGTATTTCCAACGCTTCTAGTAATTCCAACACTTCCAGCACCTCCAGTGTTTCCAATATTACTCCAGCAATTCCAATAATAATGCCCAGTATTGTAAAACCTAAACCTACTATAGCGACGAATAACATTATTTCTAGTAATAACGCCTCACGTCCTTTACCAGCAATGCTTTCCATTACTTCACCAACAGGAGCGCTTGTAGAAAATTCTCAACGTACAGAGCGAGTCATCTTAATAATTCTTACTTTAATTGCATTAATTGGGGTAAGTATTTTAGTTTGGATTTTAATTTTAAGACCACTAGGAATTGTTTATTGTCCAACAACCCCTAGTAAAATTGCAAAGAACATAACTTTTCAATTACCTCAGATCAATTTGCTTGAGCTAATGTCGCTTTTGCGTTATAAATCTTTAGTAGGGTAAGATCCAGGGCTTACTCTAAGTTATTGCCTATTAGTTATTAAACTTTAAGTATTTTGCAAGTTAAAAGCTATAAATCGAAAATTCTATGAAGATAAATAAATTGGTTATTTCTCTAATTAGCTTATTATGGTTAGGTGTATCTGTTGATTTAAGCTTAGCTCAGCCTGCTATTGGAAGACCAGATCCTCCTAAACCAGTAACGACCAGTCCTCCTACTAACCCAACTACTCCACGTAAAGTTAAAACACGCCGTACACCTCGTAATGTAACCACATCTGCTGTCCCTAGAGGTAAATCTTTGGATTTTTATATTACTAGAGGTACAGAAATACTTGACAATGGAGAGTTTGAATTAGCAGCAGAATATTTTCAAGAAGCTGATAAAAAACGTAAAGATCGCACAGCAACACCAGAATTATTGGACTTGCTTGATAAACAAATTCAAGTAGCTAAATTACATATAGAATCCGATGATACAGATGATGATCAAAAAGCATTAAATAATTATTTAGAAATCCTCAAACTTCGTCCCAATGATCCTAAGTCTAGAGAGCAACTACCAGAACTTTATAGCAAAATAGCAGATGAGGCATTAAACCAAAAAGATTATGACAGGGCAGTAGAGAGCCTTGATACATTACTTGGTCTAAATCCTTCTAGCAAAGAGGCAAAAGAAAAATTGCTCCCAGCCTTACTTAAACGTGGAGAGGCAGCACTTAGTAAAGGCAAGGAGGATATTGCACAAAATAGTTTTCGACGTGCTTTAGACCTTGATCCTCAAAATCAGTTAGCTCAACAAAAATTGCGCACTTTAGACTTAAAAGGGTTACTGGAATTTGCTGAGAATAAACTTAAGGCTGAAGCTTATGAAGATGCAATGATTAAATTTAAAGAAGCCTTATCAATAGATCCAGAAAATGAGCAAGCTAACCGTGGCGCAAAAACTGCTGAAGGAAATTATCAAAAACTTAAAGCAGAACAGCTTTATGCTAATAGAAAATACCTTGATTCAGAAAAACTTTATCAAGCAGCGCTAGTAATTTTACCAGAAGATGAAAAAATTAAAGCTCGTTTAGGTGAAATAGCCATTCGTCTTAAACCAACTAGTACAGTAAAAGGAAAAAGCGTTTGGTCAGGCAAAATCAATAGTACGACAAAACTAAAAATCACAGGTAAAGAGATTAGCTATGAAGGAAGTGGGGATGGCTCAATTAGTGAGCGTTTACCAGAAATAGGTTATCTAGTTAAGAGAGTTAAAGCTCTTTTAGGAAGCGTTCCTATTAAGATAGTCGAACAACCATCTGCTAGTAATAAATACACAACAACGATATCTGTTGAAGCTAAAAAACCTAAAAATGTTTCTTTTGAAATTGAATGGGAACTTAAACGTCAAGGCAAAGTTAGTTGGCAAGGACAAATTAATGGTCGTAGTATTATAAGAATCCAAGGCCCATTTGTTGATATTGAACAAGTTAGCGGTATGCCAGCCAAAGACGTTAGTTATCAATTGGACCCTCTTCCTGCTCAAGAAGCAATAATTAAAGTTAACAAGTTAAGTGGTTCTGCTGAAGTTCGTTTAGTAGAAGCTCCTTCCTCTAGTAACTCCTATATAGCTATTTTAGAAATAGAAAGCTCTAGTAGCGATTTTGAGGCTCTTGCCTTCCAATTAGAGTGGTTATTAAAGTAATATTAAACTACACTTACACGTTAAATAAACCGAGCTTACTTGCTCGGTTTTTACTTTGCCTAACAAACAAAAATTAGATCTTATTTGATCAAGGAGAAAACTCAATGAGTGATAAGTTTCAGCCCTTTACTGTTGGTGATTGGTATGGTAGACAATCCCAACCTAGTAGTACTCCTAAACAAGAGGATCAAATTAACTTTGAAAGAACCTACCCTGCTTTCCAGCGTTACCTTACTACAGAGAATTTCAGTGATTTATTTCAAAAATGTGATAATACCTGTACAGAGCTAGATCGCCTTGTACGCACAAGCAGCAACGAGATAGCAGCAGAAGCCCAGCATATAATTAATGCTTATGGTTTATCCATACAATTAGCTAAAGAACTTTTAGAGCTAAAAGCTAAGTTTCGTGGTTGGTAAGTGACTATTAAACTGCTCCTTGATTAAGCTAGCGCGGAAAATTTCTTAATTAGTTGAGCAACTTTTAATTATGACTCCCGATAATAGGTGTGATCAAACACTTCAAACACTTGTTGTTTGAATAACATGCATAGGAAGGAAAAAAAAATGTCTGTTCAAGGATTAAATAATCAATCTCAATATAGCTTAAGTAATATTCGTTCTCTTACAGGTAATGCTTCTGCTTCTACTAATAGTGGGGGCACATTTGATCTTGGTGGTTCTTCTAGCAGTAATAGTAATTCAGGTAACATTGGCGAAGGTAACTTAGGGCTAGGCGATGTTAGTAGCAAAGATGCTAATGTGGAAAGCGCATTAAATTCTGTTGCTGGCGAGAGTGCAATTCAACAACAATTTAAAAATCAATTATCATTAATTAATTTACAAGAACGTATACAAAATCAATCACGTACTTCAGCAATATTAACTAATATTCTTAAGTCTCGTCATGATGCAGCATTAGATGCCGCTCGTAACCTTAAGTAGGGAGTTTATAAATGCCAAAGCTAAATGTGGAAGTCTCTCATGAGGAATTAACTTTTTTAATGGAAGCCGCTACTATTTATCGAGACGCAGGAAAATATCAACAAGCTCGTGATGTAGTACGTGGTTTAATAGCTTTAAGGCCAGATTCTGATATTCCACTAGTTACTTATGGCACTATCCTTTTTGCAGAAAATAACTTTGATGAAGCAATCACTTATTATCAAAGCGCAATAGAGAAACAGCCTGATAGTGTTTACGCTTACGTTCATTTAGGTGAAGCCTTTTTTATGAAAAAAGAATTTTCTATGGCACGCCAACACTTAGCACGTGTTATAGAATTAAGTCCCGAAAGCCCACATGGACAAATGGCACGCTCAATTTTAGAAGTCATTGAATAGGATGGATGTAGAAACGCAGAAAATTTTTTCTGTGAGGTAAAATTATGAAAATAGATAGGTTTAATACTCCTGATTTTGATTCTTTTAATGATGTTAAAAACGTAAAAAACCAAGCTGCTAGCCGCAGTAATTTTGAGTCTCAATTAGACAATATTAATATTCGTGTTAACAATTCCAGTACTCCTTCAATACAAAGTGAATTAGCAAGCATTGCACAAGGAACAGATTTTAATAACTCTATTTCTTCTCGTGTTGCAATCGATAAAGCGGCTCGTACATTTGTTAATAACTTAATTAGCCCTGAATTAAAAGACAAAATTAATATGAATAATTTGATGTCTGTTATGTCAGATTTTGCCCAAAGTGATCCTATTATGAGCCAAAAGCTACAAAGACTATTAGTTCGTCTTACATAGATAGTTTTATAAAAAGCTTCTAACCAAAGCACAAAAGGTATAATTTTTATATTTTTTGTGCTTTATCGTTTTTAAATTATCTTTGCTTCTTTATTTCCTCCATAAGAGATTGTAAGACACCACCTGGTAAATCTGTTGCATACCAATAAGTATTATAAACTAATGGGTATTTTTCATTTACTTTCTCTCCTATTAGCGGAGCAACACTTTCTTCATTTTCGCCTATTTTTAGTTTTATTAATTTTATTTTATTAGGCAATACACTCTTAATCTCACCATAGCCAATAGCTATTAGCGTTCCAGTTGATAATAAGGGTCTGTTAAAATCAATATTAATATGAGGGGTTTTAATTACTTTTTCTTGAAAAATTTTATCAATAAATTGATTGTCTTCAAGTTTATATGTAGCTATTGGAAAATCTTCTACAGCCAAAGGTTTCCCGCTAGAAATTTCTCCTAAATAAATCTTCCGAAGCTGTCCTAAAGTAAGTTCGTTTACTGGGCTAAACTCGCTAGTGTATATGCCTAGCGCAGCTTGTTGAATATGTATCTCTTGTACTGGTTTACCTATCATTAAATCTAAATGTTTTTTTTCCTCTATTGATAATGGTTCTGTAGTTTGAATTATTTGAACTATTCCTTGTGCAAATTCTGCTAAAGCAACTCTTTCATTTTTTGGCAGTATTACTAGCGAAACACCCATATGTTTCCGCATAACTATATCAGCTATATTTGCTAATCTATCTTGGTTTAACTTAGCACCAGAAATAATAATCTGTTCTTGTTTTTTGTTAGTTTGGTTACCACTTTGCCTAGTGCTACTACGCAGGTACATTGCCCAAAATAAAACACTTTGAGCAACTAATGCTATAGATAAAATAATTATTATTGTTGTATAAACTCGTTCACGCTTCTTATATGGCCTAGGATCTAACGCTAGAGTAGTTGTTCTAGAAGAATGTCGAGAGACCGCTAAATTATTACCAATAAAAGCATTTTCTGGTGAAGAAGCAATATTTTCTGATGAAGAAAGTTTTTTTTCTGAAATTCTATCCGATGAGTCAGAAACATCTATTTTTATATTAGTAATAAATGATGTATCTGTAGGTTCGCCTAACTCACTATTTGCTAACAAATTGTTATCTATTTTATCTGTTTTATTTGCTTTACTCATGTCTGTAAATTAACACTCGAAAGTTCACATAAGTGAATTTTACTATACATATGCTTAATATAACACAATAGGAACTTTTATCCTCATAAGAGTTGCTGAATGCTTAAAAGAACTGTTAGGATTGCGGTTTTCGGGGAAAAAACTAACAAAAAAAACTTGCGCAATATACAATTAGTAAGACTTTAATTTGTTATAGAATTAAAAATATGAAATATCCAGCAATACTATTTCTTCTAGTTTTAGCACTTACCTTTACAGCTTGTCCATTTAAAAAGAAAAAAGAAATACCTCCTTGGACAATATATCAAAAAAATACAGAAACGGCCTTACAATCACTAAAAACACTGCAAGCTCAAGAGTTTGCAGAAATAGACTTAACATTTTACAAAGAAACCTTAAAAAATACAGAAACTACTATAAGTCTATTCTTAGATTCTAATCGAACGGATCCTCCTAGAACCTCTTATTTGGAAATAGAAGCAGCTATGCAGGATTTTCGCCTAGTATTAGAACTTATGGAAAGAAAACGCGCTACAGCAAAAGACAATTTTTTTGCTGACAAACTTTTTGCTAAGAATGATACTGATCTATTTTCCCGAGTTCAACAACGTTATAAACTTGGCCCAGAACTACAAACGGCTTCACATAGCTACTATTACATAGATCCTATACTGCATGAAGCGTTACGATCAGCCAATAATCATATTGAACGAGCAGGTAAAAAAATGAAAGATGAAGTTCTACTTGAATCTAGAGCAGCTAAAGCAAACAAAAATGAGACAAAGCCTGATGAAAAAAGCTTAGAACCCGCTCCCTCCCCAATACCTTCTAATACTATATCTAAGCCTAAAAACTCACCATAAAGTAATACTGATAAAAATTCATTTTAGCTTTGAGAAAAGATTAGCTATGACTGAAAACCACTATACAATAAATGGTTTTAGCGATAAGCTATAAAAAATTAAATTAGTTAGACCAAAGATAGAATATAGTAAATTAAATAACCTAATAGCGAGCGGAAAAAGCATGGAAAAACCTCTGCCAGCCCAACACCTACTTGTAGACCTTTTTGGAGTACCAAAGGACAAACTTAGTGATCAAGACTTTTTCCTACAATTACTTAAAGATACGATTAATTCGTACCTACCTCTTTTATCAGATTGCATTCTGAAAAATTTACCTTCTGGCGGTTATACAGGAATACTTTTATTTGAAACAGGTCATTTATGTTTTCGTGCTCACCCTGAAACAAATCACTTAGCAATAGATGTATTTCTACAAGATGAAATAGACCCTGAGAAAATATTTACTCTCTGGGCGAAAAACTTTTCTCCAGAAATGATAAGAAAGACCACTATTACTCGTGGGCTATATGATTTTTAACCACAATTAGTAGATTTAATAATTAAAGAATTTTTTGATCCAGTTTTTCAACCCTACCTAAAAAAAATAAGCTATATAAGCAACTACAAGTTACCTCAAAAACCCACAATATACTGGATTTCGCTGTTGACAACACCAAATCCTTAGGGCTAGCATTGCGACATCAAACCAACTTGTAAACAAATATTTACCCCTAGTTTTACGTACATTATTTTTCTAGTTTTGATAGGGTATTTATATTCCTATCAAAATATCAATTTATAAACCATAAAATACGTAAAGACTAGCACTTATCATTAAAACTATTTTGTACCACAAGAGGTTTGTAATTTTGATAAAAATTAAAAAATAAATCTTTTGGAGAGCAAAATAATGAGTGCTAGTGCTAGTAAGCTATGCGATCAACAAGTACTAAGTATCAATACACAAAAAGTTATTGCTAAGCGTTATGCTTTAAAAGATTGGGAGGGTAATGCTTTAGAAGATTGGGAAGCTATTTGCAAAAGAGTAGTAGGAGCAATCGCTAAAGCAGAAAAAGATTCAGGCGAAAGACAGCGTTTTTATAATTCTGCTTATCAGCTAATGATAGAACGTAAATTTATTCCTAATACACCTTGTTTAGTTAATGCAGGTAAAGCTGATGGGCAATTAGCTGCTTGTTTTGTTATCGATGTGCCTGACTCTATTGCTGGAATATTAGAATCTACCAAAGCAGCAGGAATTATACATAAGACAGGCGGGGGGTGCGTAGCCTCAGATGCCCGTGTATGGTCAACTTTTTGTGGTCTTGAACCCATTGAAGTATTATTTAACCGCGCTACTGCTGATGGCCGTACTGGTGTAGTTGCTGGAAAAGGCGTTGTATATGATGTGACAGACTTAAATATTAAAACTGTTGCAATGGAGCCAACATCTGGAAAGTCAGGACTTCGGCAAGTTACTCATGTTTGGAAATTTGATGTAGCTAAAGAAGACCAAATAGTTGTTTCAACTAGAGAAGGTATTAAAGTTCAGACCAGTATTTGGCACCCATTTATGGTCTTATTAGGAACAAAATTAAAAGAAGTTCGAGCTGATGAGTTAAAAACAGGAGACATTATTCTTGGCCCAGAGCGTCCTGACGATTATTGGCCTTGGCAGGAATACAAAACAGTACAAAAACTAATTATTGATTCTCAGTTAGGTTGGTTAATAGGCTTTATTCTTGGTGATGGTAGTTTCGGCTATGTTCCTAGCTTGCGACAGTATCGCTTAAGAATGTTTTCTGGTACTACCGATGTACTAGAAAGAGCTAAACAAATTTTGGCCAATCAAGATATAAATGTCTCTATTCAAAAAGATAAGCGTAATCTTTTTAGCATTTCTACCTTAACTCAAGCTTTTGTTCATACAATGCTAGAGGCTTGTGGCCTACAAAAATTTGGGCCAAAAGATTCTTCTATTCGCATACCAGAACTTATAACTAAATCTCCATTAAATGTGGTTCGTGCTTTTGTTGCGGGTTTACTTGATAGTGACGGTTATGTGGCTGAAGATGGCAGTCCATCTTATTCAACTGCTAGTCAGGAAATGGCACAAGATCTATCAGCATTATGTTCACTACTTGGTTATCAACCTTCTGTTTCTGTAAAACCACCTAAAGG
Source organism: Blastocatellia bacterium (assembly GCA_023265235.1). Taxonomy (GTDB): domain Bacteria; phylum Acidobacteriota; class Blastocatellia; order Chloracidobacteriales; family JADJPF01; genus JADJPF01. The sequence goes on along the minus strand of JAHFUF010000065.1, from coordinate 1,295 downwards.
TAAAGGTCGCAGTAATATTTACACAGTCCAACTTTGTGTTTTACCCCAAGTAAACCTCTTAGCAAAAGATATTGGTCAATATATGGCTAATACCAATCGACTAAGTAGGTTACATAGCAATAGCCATAAACAAACCGCGCTGCCAGTAGAAATTTCTCCTTGGCGTGAAGAATTACAATCCTTAGATTTAGCACATAAAAAAGGTGATAAAGCTAAAGGTTCTGGTATTTCCTTAGATGAACTAAATCGTTGGTCAAGCAATGCTGTGGGGCGTTGCCGTCGAGATGACCTTAGATCTATTGCCAGTAAAATGCAAAAACAGGGTGATGAACTATTAGGTCAATTACTTGCTCGTATTGCTGATTGTGGCTTAGAAATTAGTTCTATATCTCCTGCTACAGACCATAAAGATTATTATGATCTATCTGTTTTAGATTGGAATACTTATGCTGCTGGTACAAACGGCTTAGCCATGATTCATAATACTGGGTTTACCTTTGAAAAACTACGTCCATCTGGTGCTGTAGTCGCGTCAACTCATGGAGTAGCTTCTGGCCCTGTTTCGTTTATGAATATTTTTAATACCATGACAGAAACAGTAAAACAAGGCGGTGTACGTCGCGGTGCTAATATGGGCATTTTGCGTGTAACCCACCCTGACATTTTACGCTTTATTCATGCTAAAAATGATCAAGCATCTTTAACTAACTTTAATATCTCTGTCACAGTAACAGATGCTTTTCTAGAAGCAGTAGACCGCAATGAGTGGTTTCAAACAGAGTTTAATGGCAAGATTTGGGAAAAACCAATATTTGATCCTCCTACAGGCAAAGATTATGAATATGAAGGGCAAAAACCCCCACGCCCAGGCATGATCTATGCTCCTGATATTTGGCGGCGCATTGTTGAATCTGCTTGGAAATATGCTGAACCAGGAATAATTTTTATTGATGAAGTAAATCGACATAATTACCTAATGAATTCTATGGGAGCAATTTATAGCTGTAATCCTTGCGGCGAGGAGTTTTTACATTTTTATAACTCATGTAATCTTGGCTCAGTAGATGTATCTAAGTTCTGTGACTCCAATGGTATTGATTGGGATGGTTTACGTGTTGCTGTACATACTAGTATGCGCTTTTTAGATAATGTTGTTGATGTTTGTACTTGGCCATTGCCTCAAATTGATGATGTAGTACATCGAACTCGTCCTGTTGGCCTAGGAATTATGGGCTATGCTGATGTCCTATTAAAACTAGGGATTCGTTATGGTTCACAAGAAAGCCTAGAGATAG
>JAHFUF010000612.1 GCA_023265235.1 Blastocatellia bacterium | reverse complement strand
TACTAATAAAGATGTTTCGTAATCTTCCCTAATCTTCTTGCTTAGTGCTTCAGCCTGTTCTTTTTCCTCTTGAGTTGTTTGCACTGATGGGCTGTTGGCTTTGGCTTTGGCTTTGGTATAAACTTTTTCTTTCCGGGGTCTTCCTCTTTTTGATCTGCTAGCTTTCTCTTGTTCATCTTTGCTCTGCTGCTTTTGCTCTCTGTTTGTGCTAGCAAAAAAATCAGCTACCGCTTTTTTCCCCTTTTCTATTGCTACAATCGTCCAATCTTGGGGCGGTCTAGAGAAAAATTCCGTCACCCTGTAATAATTCTGATCTTTCCTGACCACCTCTATCAATCCACACTTTTTTAACTCTGCTATTACATTTTGTACTTGGCGTATTGATACTCCTAATGTCTTGGCTATCCACGGTTGTTGAAAAAATGCATACCCTGTAATCTGCTGCCCTTGCCAGATCAGCCAAAACAACTCTACACATTTATGGTAATTCTTTACGTGATTTGGGTTTCCTTTATAAAGCCGCCAATCAGGATTATTAAACCCTTCTGGCATTTCTTCATCTATTACAACCTTTATTCCTAGAAAATCGCTCATTGCTAAGAGTTGGGCTGTATAAAAATATATTGTGTTTATTGCGTTTACTATTACCACATATGGTGATAACACTTGGTTGTTGTACTGTACATTTATCATTTCTGCGTCCTCTCCTTAAGTCCGCCTCGAAGCTATCAACCCACCAAATTCACAAAAATACAATTTAATCACTCAGTCTAACTTGCTGCCTTTGCTGCTACTTATTGCTCTTGTACTGTTTCTCTGCTTGACCGTTGTCGCTATTCTTTGTTAGCCTGAAATTTCATACATTTACGTGTATGAAATTTTAATTGAAAAAACATATTAAGTGGGTCTGCTTCTTTGGCAGACTTTATTTTTTAAATCAAAATTTGCGAACTCAAATTTACACTATTGGATAGTGTTTTGGATAGAGGTTTATTTTTGTTTTACTGTTATTTCTCAATTTAGCCCCGAAGAAAAGAAAATTGCTAAGTCTGTTATTGAAGCTTTGATTTTACAGCACCAAGCTAAAGTGCTTGCTACTTTGCCTACTAATTAGCTTTAGAGTCATGCAGCTTGATGTTTGGACTTCTATAAATTTTAAGTATTATTTACACGATAGTTTCCTCACCAATAACTCGTAGTATTGCTGCTACCCAAACAAGGGCATAAGAAATAGGTGGGTTCTGTTTTTTTAATATGTTGTTTATCTCATTCCAATCATCTGTAAGTTGACCTAGGGTAAGTTCTTTAGGTTCTTCATAGGGATTGAATCTTTTTTCCTTAGCAATATCCCAGTAATAGTCTTGAGAAATTTCTACAGAAGTATGGCCTTCTTCTTCTAAACGCGTCAAAAGCAAATTTGTAATTTTGCGTAAATCAGAAATATTTATTATCATATTAAGGGTTTTTCAGAGTCTTCCTTATGCCTTCGGCTTCTTTAGTAAAAACGTCTATTTCATGTTCTAAATGGCGTACTCTTCTGTCAATAATCTGTTGCCGAATTTCTGGGGTTGGGGCATTTTTAAGAAACCCTTTATTATCATGTGCATCAGGATTTTCCTTATATTCCTTAAGCTTTTGTTTATGTTTATCAATTTGTATTTCGAGGTTCTTAATGTTCTTTTCTGGGTTTTTGGGGCCACTTCCAGCATTTTTTACAGGATCTTTTTCAGCACCACCACCACTAGCATCATCGTTGCTTTGACTTCTATAAGGAGTAGTAGCGATCTTACCAATATTGGCAAAAGCACCATAAACAGCAGCTCCACTAACAGCAGCAGCAGGAATTGCCACAGGACTAGCAACTCCTACAGAAAAATATTCACCTATTCCGCTAATTGTTACGCCTCCTGCACCTGCTACACCTGCAATAGCAGTACCAAAAACTTGACCTACACGATCTTCAAGAGAATCATTTTTACTTGGAGCAGAATTTGGAGCAGTACCAGCAGATGCACTAGCAGCAAATCCTTTTATAACACCTCCTATAAAATCGGCTCCTCCTTGAAGGTTTAAGCCTCCTCCTTGGTGTCCAGTGGGATCAACATATCTTAGAGGGTTATTGAAACAGTATTGGTATTTATTTAGTGTTTGAGGGGTTGCAATATCTGCATAGAAAGTAGGGTTAGTTGATCCTATTGCTGCAAAGAACTCAACTGGGCCATCATTAAACTCGTCAGGCTGCATAAAGCGACCAAGTGCGCCGCTGAAGTGGCGAGCTTGAGCAAAATCCAGTCCAGATTCCTCATCCCTAAAATAACCCGTAAATCTTTGGCGGATAGAATCAGAAATAGAATAACCAAGTATGGTTGATCTATTACCAATAAAATCAGAGAGTTGATCTCCAAAGGGGTAATAGTCACGTCTACTGATAACCTCACCAGTAGCATCAGTGAGGATTCTAGGACTACCTAAATGATCTGGTGTGTGGTAGTTAATTTTATCAGGTTCAACAGTGGCAAGCATTCCACTAGGTGCATAAATATGCTCTCGACTAGGAGAATTGATCTCTATAGTCTCACCATCATACTCACTCAGTAACCTTCCACCTTGGTCATAAACAAAACGAGTAGTAAGCGATTGTGTTACTTTCTTAACTCTCCAACCATTTCCATCATAAAAATACTGAGCAATAACATTAGTACCAGCTTGATCACTTGCTACTTTAACAAGCCGATTCTCAGCATCATAGAAAAAGAATTTACCATTGCCAGTAGGATCAGCTATTAAATTACCTGCATTGTCATAAACATAGCCTGGGTCAGTAATGCGATTCTTAGCATCAGAGATTGCTAGAAGCTGTGCATTAGTACCTTGAACTTGTAAGCGATTACCATAACGGTCATATGAGTAGGCTTGCGACCAGCTAGGAGCCTCAACAACGGGAGCAGGTGCAGTAATGTTGAATGAACCCAAAGCTAAGGGACCTGAGTTATCCAAAAGAAAATCATGAGTATCACCTACACCAATAGAAACTCTTGGGCTTAGATCTATTGCTACTACTGTACCTATAAGAGGAGTAAAATCATAAGTTTGGCTTGCGCTCTTACTAACAATAGTATCACCTTGATTGCCTGTTGACGATCCTGCAAGACTAATAATAGGGGTGTTATTTACTTTTATTTCATTGGCTAAATTAAGAGAAGCAGCTTTATATCGTAGTGGGTCACTTTGCCCACTAGCACCAGCTCCTCCTCTAAAAAAAGCAAATCCTCCTAAATTGGTGCTTGGTATCCCAGGTTCACTAGCTGGCGTAGTTACCACGCTATTATTGATAGTAAGAGAAATTTCTATCTCTATTACAGTTCCAATCAAGTGAGAAATATCAATGGGCGTTCCAAAGATACCTTTGAATACATTATCACCGTGCTGATCAAAGGGGCCAGCTACTAAATAAGTCCCATTGGTTGTTACAACAAACGAACTACTAATACTACAAGATAATGAATCATTTAGTATAGTAGCTCCATTTAGCTTTAATTTTGCTGTAGCATTAAAGCTCGTTCCACTTAGATTAGAGAAACTTGGGATCAAAATTGACCCATTCGCTTCAGCCCCAAAAGAAAGACTAGGAGTTAAAAATAGTTGTGTAGTCTCAATACTTGGATCAGTTAAATCAATATGAAAAACTCCAGTCCCTTCATTAGATAAAGGAAATTCGGTAGTAGGAACGACGGGAGGGCCTCCTCCTATATATCGACGACCATTAAAAAGTGATCCTGATACAA
>JAHFUF010000611.1 GCA_023265235.1 Blastocatellia bacterium | reverse complement strand
GGCTAGCGCATTCTGTGCTAGGCGAACTATTACTCTTTCGGCGATTAGTCAAAGACCAACTTCCCCCTATAGCTGGTAGTAAGGGCTTTACTTTGCGTACTTTGAGAGTTACTTGGCATGTACCAACAATACTAGCCTGGGGGTTTGGTGCAATTCTATTGTCTTTTTCATTGCTCTCTTTTGCAGACAACAACTTAGAGTTTGTCAAAAAAGCTATGGCAGTATCCTTTCTCATATCTTCGCTAATTGTGCTTTTTGGCACTAAAGGCAAGCATCCCGCTTGGATAGTGCTACTTGCTATTGCTGTTTTGACTTGGCTTGGGTTTATGCTGTAACTTTGTTATTTGTGTTAAAAGTCGTAGCGAAAATGTCTAGTTGCAAACTAGTCTTATGTAAAGGAAAAGAAAATTCAACAACCGTTACAAATTTTCCAAGATCAAGGCATTGCAGAAAATCACTAACTAGTTTTTAATAGTTCTAAATAAAGCTGTTAATCCAATAATTAAATTTGTTCACATACAGCTTTCTTTCTCCAAAAAACTCGGTATAATTTCCTGACTTGCATTATTAAAAACCCTATTTTACTAGTCAACTTACCATCAATATAAATTGTATAAATTCTAGTCGGGGTTTGGAAGGAATAAATTTTATGAAGGTTATCGCTATTTCTAACCATAAAGGTGGTTGCGGTAAATCAGTTACGGCTCTAAATATAGCTGTAACTCTAGCTCAGACAGGATCAAGAGTTTTAGTAGTAGATTTGGATTTTCAAGGTAATTTATCAGCGGCACTAGGAGTTGATTTAGGTGAGTTGGAAACTACTAAAAAAACTAGTCATAGGTTATTAATTGACGAAAGAGCAGATTATTCTACCTATTTAATTGAATGTAGACCACGCTTAGATATTTTACCTGCTTGCCTAGACGCAGAAGCAGAAACTCTATTAGATGGGCAAGTAATATCAAAAGAACTATTACTAAAACAAAAACTGGTTGTTGCACAAAAACAATATGACTACTGTGTTATTGATACACCTCCAGCACTTAGAGTCCCAACACTCAATGCCTTAGCAGTATCTGATCTAACAATAGTTCCAATAGAATCTAGTGTATTTGCTTTACTAGGCTTAAATCAATTACTGAGAATTATTGCCAAAATTCGTAAAATTTATTCACCTAACATGATCATAATGGCACTTTCAACAATGTTTGCTTCTAGACAGCACTTAGATAAAGATGTTCGTACACAAGTACTGAATAAATTTACTGAAGACTTTGTTTTTCAAACAACAATCCCTCGTGCTGTAGCTGTAGGAGAAGCAACTATCACTAGACAAGCGGTTGTGGAAACAGAACCAGAAAGTGCAGTTTCTTTTTCATTTCATAAACTAGTATCAGAAATAAAGGGAGTATTAGGCGATGGCGAAGAAAGATCGCAAGCTAATGCAAGAGTTACTATCTAAGGCTTTAGAACCACCACGTAAGCCAATGTCAAAAGAGAGACTCGATAACTTACTAGAAGATTACGATGACGGACAACCTCTCTCCAAAACAATCATCTCTGATCTTAAATCTGATCAACCTGATCTTGAGCAACAATCAAATCAAAAAGATCAATTTGTAAGCATAGACATATTGGCTAGCCTAGCCAAACCTGCAATACAAGCCAGGCCAATGACTAGCCTAGCCAACCAGACTACCCTAGACACAATGGCTAGCCTAGCCAATCAGACTAGGCTTAATACTCCAACAAGCATAGACATACTGGCTAGCCTAAAAAATGTGGCTGGCTATCTACAATTATCTAACACTTTAATTGATTCTCTGTTTCCTCAGTTATCACCAGACGAAACAGTAACCTACTTACATCTCTACCGCTTATCTTGGGGATTTAATAACTCTACTTGTATCATTAGTTTACCAGCATTAAGCAAAAGAACTAGTATTAGTCCTAGACAGGTTCAACGGGTCTTATTAAGTTTGGAAAATAAGTCACTAATAAAGAAAGAAGGAAGCATTTTTGGTAAAGGACAGATACAAGGAAATATATTTAGGGTAGCCAAATTGACTAGCCTAGCTAATGTGGCTAGCCAAGACACCAAGGCTAGCCTAGCCAGTATGGCCAATATTAAAGATGATGATCATGATGATTTAAAAAAACAAGATCATCATCAAAGCGAACACGAAAAGAGAGTGATGATGATTTATCAGGAAACCACAAGAAATTCATGGACAAAAGCAGATAGCACCACATACAACAAGATTAAAAACATCCCTCTACAAGCAATAGAAATAGCTATTAAACTAGCCACTCAACGTGCTTCTAGTCCTCCTAATAGTCTTGCCTATTTTGTTAAAGAAATCATAAATACTGCTAATCCTCCTAAACAAAACCGTACTCAACGCAAGAAAGCTTTAGAGAAAATAGTTCAACAGGTACGTAACTCCTTTATTGGTGGCAATTACTCTGTCTCTGATTTTACTTTTAAGGTGAAAGAAGTTTGTTTAAGAGAGGACGTTGGCTTCGATAATGATATTTTTGATGAGATAATGAGCAGAAAAAATCCCTAGAAGTAGCTAGAAATAGCTGGATCGTAAGCTGATCGTTAGTTCATTGTTAGTTGATCACTGATCTTGATCGTTTCTATTAGCTGATCTTAGATCAAGTGATCACAAATTAAGCTTTTTTGTTACCAATACCCAAAGCTTTAGCAATTAAGTATATAATAATACCTATTACTGTTAGCTTAATAATAAAGAAACCAATACTTAACAATCCTAAAGCAAAGAATAAAAGCTTGATTGCTATTAGTCCAATTATTACAAATCCTGTTATCTTTAGAATGTTTCCCATATTAACTCACCTTTTTATCCCACATTTCTACTTACATCCCACTATACGCTTAAAGTTAAGGTAAGTTGTGGACTTTAACAAATTCACATGTCCATTTATTCTGATTATAGGCAACACTTACTCACTAATACTGATGCGAAATTTTCATAAGAACAAAATTTTCTCTGGTTCGTAAAGCGGAGCAAACCAAACAAGATTAGTTATTTTTAGAGGTTATTATGGCTTACAAAAGGTATTACACTGACGAAAAGATATTAGAGCTTTGCAAAAAACTCAATATAGATTCTGATAATATTGATAGCCCCGCAATAGAACAGAAAATGCTAAATTATTACGAAAGCCACAAGATAGGAATAAAAAAACAAAATATTAATGAAATAGAAAACAAGCTGTTGTTAAACCTACAAAAAAAGGGAATTAACTTTCTAGATGGCTCTGGTAACAAAGATATATCAGAAAAACAAAGCCTTATAACAAAAAAATAAAGCTGGCAAGCATATAGCTTACCAGCCTGAGACTAACCATCAAGTTTTTGTGTAGTCGTTTCTTTGACAGTAGCCTCTAAGGCTTGGATTTGCTTAAACAAAAACATTAATTGCATTTTTAATTCTGCAATTTCTTGTTCTTGCTTTTGCTGAGTATTGTTTAAGTCATCAATAGTCGCATACAATATATCCAAGCGTTTAGAAAGAGAAAATTTCTTAGTTTTCATCCTAAGAAACTCCTTTCCTAATAAATTAACCAGTATTCCACGTATACTGGTTTTGGCCGTCTGTTAAAGGCGGCCAAACTTATTATTATCAAACTCAGTGAAAGAAAATTTGGTAGGATGGTAGGGTAGTAGGATAAGAAATTAGGGTTAACTTGGTAATACAATGAAGTTTAATCGCTAGCTAGCAAAATCAAGTAAATCAATAAGGTCTTTGCATTGCTCAATATT
>JAHFUF010000610.1:1060-3794 GCA_023265235.1 Blastocatellia bacterium | reverse complement strand
TGGTCAAAAGTTTTGGAATGGCGAGATTAAACGTATTGATAAAGATAAAATAGAAGTTGAACTAAGAACTTTGCTTAGTACTGGAAAAATCAAAACCGAAATTCAAATTATCCCTTTTACACGCACAAAGTAACAGGGGCACTAATATTTAAGATTTTGTTTTCAAATAATTCAATCATAACTTTGAGGAGGAGGTACTCTTATGCCTAGAGACTACCGAGTTAGAGCAGCCGTAATAATTGCAATGCTTCTTTTCTTAGGTAACGTTAAAGGAACGTTTGCATATGAAACAAAGGCAAAGAGCGCGGTTTCTTTAACTACGATTAATAACATAATAACTAAAGCTGAGAATGGACGTATAGCCGCAATTATTCAAGCTGACGGCCCCCTCACTTATAAAGTATTCGCACTACATTCTCCAGAGCGTGTAGTAATGGATATAACTGGTGCAAACACTAGTATTGCTAAAAACATTGATTCTACTTCAGATAAATTAATTAGCGTTCGTGTTGGTACTCAATCAAGTAACGAATTACGTATTGTTTTTGACTTAAAAGAAAAATGTTCTTATCAAGTCCAAACCTTACCCTCTGGCCTAACAATATACTTCTCTGACTTCCAACCACTACCCGACAAACAAGTAGTAGCAACAGCTAAACCTGCCAAAAAACAAGTAGTAGCTCCACCAGTAGCTCCACCTGATACCAGTGGCATTTCTGTTGGCCGAGAAGAAAAAGAAGAAAAATCTAATTCAACAAAAACAAACAGCAAAGAAGCTGAAGGCCGCACATCTAGTAATTTACCTAGTGTAAAAGGGCCTGCTCTGCGTCCAGCAATCTCCAAATCAGCAGCAGCACGCCCAGCTTCATCAATAACTTCAACTAAAAGTGATAATCCAGATAGTCCTTCTGATTCTCCTGATACACAAACAGCAAAAACTCGTTTTGGTGAACCAGTTTTTTTAGGTGACCCAATAAGTATTGATATTGCTGATGTAGATATTAATGACGTTCTGCGTTTTATCTCTGATAACTACGGTGAAAACTTTATCCTTGATAAGTCTGTCACTAATGTTAAAGTCACCCTCAAAGTAAATGATGTACCCTGGAATCAAGTGGTTGAATCTATATTTAGAGCAAACCAGCTAAGCTTTACTAGAGAAGGTTTGATTGTTCGTGTTGCAACCTTACCCGCACTAGCACAAGAACAAACACAAAAACGTGCATTAGAAGAAGAAAGAAACAATGCATTACCAAAACAAACTAAATTCTTTAGATTAAAATATATTCGCTTAGGATCATCTACTGTAGGTGGTGGTGGAACTGGCGCATTAGGCGGAACTCAAGCGGCTAGTAACCTAGGTTCGCAAGGTGGTGGTAATACAGGAGGTATTGGTGCAACAGGTTTAGTTGGTATTGTCTTAAAAACCCTTTCTAAATTAGGTCAAGTTGATGCTGATTTTCGCACTAACCAAATTATAGTAACAGACCTACCTCAAAATGTTCTTGCTGTTGAAGATATTATCAAAAAGCTTGATGTTCCAGAACCACAAGTAGAAATTGAAGCTCGTGTAGTACTAGCTAATCGTAGTTTTTCACGAACTATTGGTAATCAATTGGCTTTAGCAGCCACTCAAAGCAGATCAGTTGGCCCAATCGATCCAGTGACTGGAGCAAGAAAAATTGTGCAAGGATTTGGCGCGATTTTTGAAACCTCTCCACAAATATTCAGCAACCCTATTAGAACAGATGCTATTGGTGCTACAGGCAATGGTGGCAACGTAGGGAGTGGTGGTTTGATTGGCCCTATAGCTAACGGTGCTTTAGCTGGTGGTGGTGCATCTATTCTAAGTTTAACAACAGGCGTAATAGGTACATCCTTACTCTCAACAGCACTTACTGCTTCTGAGCAGAAAGGTGTTGCTAAGACTATCTCTAATCCACGTGTTACAGTACAAAATAATACCCCTGCTGATATAACTAGCGGTACTCAAATAGCAGTACAAACAGAAGTAAACAACACTATTACTACTACTTTCGTAACAGCAGCATTACGCTTAAATGTTATCCCACAAATTGCTGATGAAGGTAATGTTTTAATGCGTATAATAGTAGAAAATAACTCTGTTGACCGCTCATTAAGAACCACTGGCGGAACTCCATCCATTAGTACTCAACGGGCTGAAACCTTAGTACTAGTACCAGATGGTGGAACAACTATCTTAGGTGGTATTAATTTTGATACAGAAGCAAGTACTAATACTCGCACTCCTGGAGTTGCTCGTGTCCCATTCCTAGGTGAATTGTTTAAGAGACGTTCTTTAGATCGTAGCAGTACAGAATTATTATTCTTTGTTACTCCACGTATCTATCGTCCAGAAACTTATGGTGCTCAAACAGCACCTCCAAGCCCAGCACAACCTGCTGCCAACCCACAAGCACAACCTCAAGTTCTTCCACAAAGCGGAGGCGAACGCTAAGTAATGGTATTTTCAGAGCTACTTAAGCAGATAGTAAATAAAGTAGAAGGTGCCGTTGGGGTCCTAATTATGGGCCTCGATGGCATTGCCATTGAACAGCAAATTGAAGATTCTCATAATTATGATGGCCAATTATCTATTATTGCAGCAGCCTACGCTACACTGTTGCGTAATTCTATGCGTACTTCTTCTGATGTTGGTGTAGGTGCGTTACAAGAAATGACAGTTATTTCAGGGAATTTAACTTTGGTAATA
>JAHFUF010000610.1:0-1050 GCA_023265235.1 Blastocatellia bacterium | reverse complement strand
AAGTTAATTAACCCTGAATATTTTCTTTTAGTAGCATTAGGTCCCAACGGCAATATAGGCCGAGCACGCTTTGAACTGCGCAAGGCTCAATTATTATTAGAAGAAGAATTTGCTTTTTAAGCCCTATCTCGCTACTTTAGAGTAAGTAACGTCTTCGTACTAAATCTAGTGCTACTGTAGAAGCTAACCAGCGAACCCTTTCTCTATCGCCAGGAAGCTGTAGTTTTTTGTGTATAACGTCAATATCACTAGCAAGCCCAATATAAACTAGTCCAACAGGACGTTCTGGAGTGCCTCCTTCTGGGCCAGCAATACCTGTAACACTTACTCCAATGGTTGCTCCTGATTTCTTTTTAATCCCTATCGCCATAGCCTCTGCGACCTCTGCACTAACAACACCTTTTTCTGCAATTAATTCGGCAGGCACATCCAATAAATCTATTTTGGCTTGGCTACTATAAGTTACTAGTCCTTGTGAAAAATAATGAGAACTACCTGGAACATCTGTTAATCGTGTTGCAATAAGTCCCCCAGTGCAACTTTCTGCTGTAGCAATAGTAAATTGTTTTACGGTTAACCAACGTCCTACTATTTCTTCTAAGCTTTCTCCCTGTACAGAAAAAATATTAACCTCTAATTTTTCTTCTATTTTCTCTGCTAGTTCTTCAAGTAAACGGTCTACTTCCATATCTGTAGCACCACTAGCAGTTAAGTGTATTTGTACCTCAGTACGATTAAAGAGTATTGTAGTGGTTGGGTTTTTATATTTAGAGTAAATAGGTGCTATTTGAGCATCTACAGCAGATTCTCCCATACCAGAAACTTTTAATAGTTTTCGCTTAACCCTCAGGCCATGAGAAAGTTTTTGTAAATTAGGTAAAACTTGTTCTTCAAAAATAGGCTTCATCTCTCTAGGAGGCCCTGGTAACATTACTATCCGCTTATCCCCATCAATAACAAACATTCCTGGAGCAGTGCCTTTTGCATTATGTAAAACTTGGGCATTCTGTAAAATTAAAGCTTGACGCTCATTATTAAGTGCCATCTCTA
>JAHFUF010000609.1 GCA_023265235.1 Blastocatellia bacterium | reverse complement strand
ATATCTTGGAAAAGGTGCGTCTAGCACAGTATATAAAGCTATAGATTTAAGTACAAATGCCCCTGTTACCATTAAAATACTCTTTATTGAGGATAATGAAATAGAGGAGTTTAACAAGCGTCTAGATTTTTTTCACCGTGAAGTTACTTTGTTACAACGAGCGGCACACCCAAACATAATTCGCATATTTGATAGTGGAATAATCACTAAGCAGAATGAATTTTTTTTGGTTATGGAATATATAGAAGGGGTAACTTTAGATATATTAATAAGAAAAGGTACTTTTAATCTTGAACGTGCAGCACAGATACTAAAGCAGATAGGAAAGGGTCTACAAGCAATACATGCACAAGGTATCATTCACCGAGACCTTAATCCTAATAATATTTTGATTTTTGGAGACGAGCCAGAAGAACAAGTAAAGCTGATAGACTTTGGTTTGGCAAAGATGATTCGTGGTGATACAGAGGAGCTATTCCTAAAAACACTTACAAGCTCAGGAGTGATTGTTGGAACAATTTATTATATGTCTCCTGAACAATGTACAAATAGCACTCTTGATGCATCAACAGATATTTATTCTATGGGAATTACAGCTTATGAGATGTTGAGCGGTCAACCACCATTCTTTGACCAAGATAGTTGTATTAGGATTTTCAGGGCACATCTGAAAATTTCTCCTCCAGAGCTTCAAGGGGTTCCCAAAAATGTTGAAGCAGTAATTTTTAAGGCGTTAAAAAAAGCTCCAGAAAACCGTTTTTCAAGTGCTATAGAATTTGCTGAAGCTTTTGAGACAGCAGTGGTTGAAGCTGCAAACCCTGCTTCAGTTATAACCACTTCCTCTAGTATAAATAAAGATAATGAAGAGCAGTTAAACCATTTTAGTACCAATAAGTTACAGGATGTGAATACACCTCGTACTTTTTGGGAAAAGTTGTTTGGATGGAAAAAAAAGAAATAACGTTATTGGATTTTAATTATGAAAGAATGCCCAAAATGCCAAAGTTGTTATGAAGATATTCTGGCCGAATGTCCAATTGATAACAGTCCATTAAAAATAGGTTTGCCTGGCCCTACCACCCTTGCAGGCAGATTTCGTATTGAGGCTTGTCTTGGAAAAGGGGGGATGGGTACAGTTTATCGTGCTATGCATCTTGGCTTAAAACGTTATGTTGCTCTAAAAACATTGCAAACACGAAACCGTCCTCAAGGAGAGTTTATAGAACGTTTTCGTAGAGAGGCTGAAGCCGCAGGCCGTATTAAAAACCCACATGTAGTTGATGTTATGGACTTTGGGTTTGTTGAAGTTGAAAAGCGACAAGTTGGCTACCTAATTATGGAGTTTCTAGAAGGTCGCTCGCTTAAAAGCCTCATTAATGAGAAAGGCAAACTCTCATTGGAAGACACTGTTAATATAATGAATCAGATTTGCCAAGCCGTTGAAGTCGCTCATAGCTTTGGAGTAATCCATCGTGACCTTAAACCTGATAATATTTGGCTTGAAGATGACCCTAAAGGCAAATACTGGGTTAAAGTACTTGATTTTGGACTCGCCAAATTAGCCTATCGAGAACAGCCTCAAAATTCCTCTGATATAAATAATAATTCTTTAACTACTTATGAGATAACAGAAGTGGATAAAGAGACTGAGGCTGATAATCTTTTAGCAAAGCAACAGGACTTAGACCAAAATAGCAATAGTTTTACACCACTCACTAACGATAACGTTATTCTACAGACTAAAGATGAGCATGAAGGGGACACAGAGCTTTTTCTATCTACTATTGAGCATCTTACGCAAACTAAAGGGATAATCGGCACTATCCCTTATATGTCACCAGAGCAATGTGATGCTAAACCTTGTACTCCTGCCTCGGATATCTACAGCCTTGGAGTAATTGCTTATGAAATGATAGCAGGGCGGCTTCCATTTATTGGAAAGGGTTTTGAGATAGCAATACAACATATATTTGAGGATCCTCTTGCACCTTCGCATTTTAATCCTGAGTTGCCTAAGGTAGTTGACGAAGCTATCTTGAGAGCGTTAAACAAAGATCCTAAAGACCGGCCAGCAAGTGCTAAAGAATTTGCTGTTTCCTTTGGTGCATATCTAGCTGAGCAAAAACGCAAACGGGCGAGTGTAAACAGGATTGTTTTTGGTGCTGCTATTATTGTTTCAGTGCTTGGAATCTCAGCTATGGTGAATAACTGGTTTTGGTTTGAGAATAACTGGCAAGCTGTAAAAGTAGCTTTTGGATGGGCTGAACAAAACAAAAGCTATCGAAGTTACTCAAAATTAAAACTTGTTTGGCCAGCTTCAGGTAAAGAACTTGTGCTTGCTACTTCTAATCCAGTAAAGGCAAGCATGCTTACCATTCAACAGTTTATAGCTAAGTTTTCATCTGATGGAAGCCTAGTAGCAGTATACAGACAACCTGTTCAAACTTCTTTTAATCAGCAACCTAACCTACGAAATCAGGGAAATCAATCACAGAAGGTTGAGCTTTGGAATACTTTAGAGAATAAAAAAATACACGAGATTAATCTAGAAAATTTCGATACTATTTGTGACCTACGCTTTTCTCAAGATAGTAAACTCCTTGCCATTTCAGGTCTTAATGAAGTACGTATTATAGATATAGCTAATAACAGCCAACTATACAGCCTAACTACTTTAGAGAACAATGACTTTGTACGTTTTTTATCTAGCAAAGAAAACCTGCTCCTAGTTGCTTCAGTACGTCGCCCTCAGGTTAAAGTCGGGGTTTCTATCACCTATCCAATAGAAAAACAAAGCTCTATTGTTTCGTTGTGGCATTTGAACAAGATGGACAAGAATCAGAAACCGACAGAGATAGTTAATCAATATGGCAAAATTGAGTTTATAGAAACAATACCTTTTGAAAATGGTTTTTTAGGATTGATACAATGGCATATCAGTAAAAAAGAACCTAGTCGTCGTATTGAACTATGGCGTTTAACAAACAAAGCATCTCTCGAAAATCAATGGGATGTAACAGGTGATGGTGGCATGGCAATTACCAAAGATGGTAGTAAAATAGCCCTACACCTATCTCCCTCCCGCATTGTAGAGCTTCACCCTTTATCTGGAGAAGAAATAAAAGAGTATAGTTATAGTATTAACCCTAGGCTTAAAACCATTTATCTTTTTTATAATAAAGACAACAACCTAGTTATAGCCACACCTGAGCGTTTAGAAAACTTGACTCAAGGCAAGCTCCTCTATACACCTCCTTCTAATTCATTTTTTGTCGATTTTACACCATCTACAGAAACTCTACTTATTGAGTCTGTTACAACAGAAGTGAACGATTAAAATTAGACATAAATGTAGGGGCGAACAGTTCGCCCTCTTTGCTTAATTATAAGAAGGGCGAATAAATGTTTAAGAAGGGCGAACAGTTCACCCCTACTTAACAAATTTATTACGAATTTTTACAGATCTTTCTAGTTTATCTACAGCCTCTAAGATTTTAAGTTTTAAGTCTTTATCTAAACTACTGTCTGATAAATAATCTTGTACGATTTTTAGTGCTTGTTTACTGTTTTGGCCTCCAATAAAAGCACTTAACCATTCGTTAATAAAAAATATTTTTCGTTGTTGTTTTAATTGTGGCAATGCTTTAAGTGCTTCTTTTAGATAAGGCATGGTCAACTCAGCTTGGTTAGCAGAATTAAAAGCACGAAGGCTTGTTTCAATCCAATTTTCAGCTAATTCTTTGTCTTCTAAATAGCGACTAAAATAAGCTTTTTTTAAGTCTTTATCCTGACCTG
>JAHFUF010000608.1 GCA_023265235.1 Blastocatellia bacterium | reverse complement strand
TATTAACAAAGGTACCATTGCGACTATTAAGATCAAGTAGAGAAAATTGGTGAGGTTTAGTTGTAGAAATAAGGATTTTAGCTTGACTGCTTGATACCATAGTATCTTTATGTTTATCAAACTTAAGAATGGATAAAGAGGCGCGACCAATGGTGATTTCTGAAAAGTTATTGATTAAAAATCCTTCTATTTGACCAACTTTTGATCCAGATAGGTGATTAATAATAATATATTCTTTCATAAAGTTTTGTCATAAAATTAAAACAGGGTTTAATTCTATCTCACCTCCATAAATTTTTAGTTAACAGCTTAAATAAAAGGTTTAATGACTAAGAAAAGTATTGCAATATAATATTTAGCAGAGATAAGCGCAATAGGTTAAAATAATTTTAAGCCTAGCAAAAATATTAAGCAAAGCCCTTAGCTTAATATATGAGTAAATTAACGCCCAGAGATAAATCACTGGGCTATTGTCAAATGCCCCTAACGGGGCATTAAAGACTTAAGATGTTTTAGAACCAATAAGTTACAAAGTAAGTTCCATGTACTATAAATATAAATTATGACTCAAGAGCAAGAAAACCTTATCATTAAAAAAGCTATAGAGAAAGGTTTGTTACTAGAGCAAGACTATTTTCAAGGCTTAATACCGAAAATAGACTTAAATTCTAGAGAATCATTACAATGGGGGGTTCAACTTGCTAGGCTTTTGCAAGCAGGGGTGATAGATGAAAAAACACTTGTGCTAATTTCTGAAGAACTAATAAAAGATCCTAGCAGCCCTTATAGTCCTGATAGTAATGATGGAGTTATTGAAATAAGTGAACTAGAACCTTTAGATGAGTTAGTTCAGGAAGACAAATCTGGAGTCGTTACACTAATACGCCAAGGAGCACCAAATAATTTATATGATTCTTTCAGTCCTCAAAAAGGCTTTTCTGAAGATACTGTCTTTTCTGAAACTGTCACATTAAGGTCTGAATCAACTACAAAAAAAACTACTAATCAAGCTGAAGCACAAGTTACAAAGAAGCTTTCAGCTTCAAACCTATATTTAGAAAATAAAGATTTAGACCAAGACATTCCTTTAACAAGCTGGGAACGCTATAAACACCTCAAGCTAATAGGCGTAGGAGGGATGGGGCGTGTATTTAGAGGCATTGATCCAAAACTAAACCGCACAGTCGCGTTAAAATTTGTAATAAATAATGAGCAAGATTTAGTAGACCGTTTTATTAGAGAAGCCAGACTTCAGGCTAGAATTGAACACCCACATATTTGCAAAATTTATGAAATAGATGAATATGCTGGTAAGCCTTACATTTCTATGCAGTATATTAACGGGGTTTCTTTGGATAGAGCTAAAGAAGAGTTAAGTTTAGAGCAAAAACTTAAGATTATTAAAGAAGTTTCTGAAGCACTGCATGCTGCTCATAAACATGGGCTAATTCATAGAGATATTAAACCATCAAATATATTAATCGAAAAAAGCGACGAGCAGGGTTTGTGGCCTTATATACTGGATTTTGGCTTAGCGCGTGAAATTGGGGAAGCAGGAACTACGGCAGCAGGGACAATACTTGGTACTCCTTCCTATATGTCTCCAGAACAAGCAAGAGGAAAAATTAACCTTTTAGACAGGCGTAGTGATGTCTATAGCGTAGGTGCTACTTTATATGAGCTTTTAACAGGAGTTCCTCCTTTTAAGGCGAAGAGCTATTTTGAAGTAGTAATGAAAATTACTGATGAAAAGCCAATAGAGTTAAGAAAAATCAATGACTCTATTCCTGAAGATGTAGAAATTATTGTATTAAAATGTCTAGAAAAAGATCCTCAAGAACGCTATCAATCAGCAAAAGCATTAGCCGCAGATCTAGCTCTTTACTTAGATGGAGAGCCAATAAATGCTAGGTCTTCAAAAATATATCGATTTAAGAAACTAATTCAAAAATATAAGCTAAGAGTAGCATTACTATTATTAGCCTTTGTTTTAGTAGTTGCTTCTATGAGCGCAGGCGTTTATACAATTTGGTCTACTAATGAGAGAGAGAAAGCAGAACGAAGTTTTGGTCAAGAAATAAAAGAAATAGAAAAGGTATGGCATTATTCTAGTACCTTGCCTTTACATAATAATCAGACTGCAAGGGCTTTGATAAAAAAACGTATTGAAGCTTTAGAAGAAAAACTAGGAAATTGCACTCGCCCTGCTCAAGGCCCAGCCTATTATGCTATTGGCAGAGGCTATCTTACTCTACAAGATTATGAAAATGTTAAATTATATTTAGAAAAAGCTTGGCAGAGTAATTATAGGACAACAGACACAGCCTATGCTTTAGGATATTCACAAGGGGAACTCTACCAATACTTAAGAGAGCAAATTAGATTTACTCCTGATAAACAAGCTCAAGAAAAAAAACTTGCTGAGCTAAAAAGGTTATATAGAGATCCTGCTGTAGAATATTTAACTTTTAGTAGCGAAGTAAGTAGCGATAAACTCTATATTGAAGCCTTAGTAGCTTTTTACCTAGATGAGCACGACAAGGCTTTACAAAAAGCAAACGAAGCTTTTAAGCAGTCACCTTGGCTTTATGAGGCAAAAAGGTTAGAAAGTAAAGTTTATAAAGAAATAGGAATAAAAAAGCTTAAATCCGGCGACTACAAAGCGGCTATGCAAGAGTTTGACTTAGCTAAGGCTGCGTATCTACAAGCAATAGACATAGGGCGTAGCGATGCGAGTTTATACGAGTTAGAGGCAGATAGAAATATAAACCTAATGACTGTATTGTTTGAAAAAAGTGAGTCTCCAGAAGAAGTGGGTCAAATAGCAATAGAAGCCTGTGATCAAGCATTAATAATTAATCCAGAAAGTAAAATAGCGTTTATTAATAAAACTATTGTTTACAATATATTAGGGCAATATCAAATTAGAATTGGGCTTGAGCCAGTAGCACTTGATAAGTCTATTGAAGCGGCTCAAAAAGCAACAGGTTTTGCTGATATAAGTAAAATTCCACAAATGGCTACTAGACAACTAGAAGCCATTCCCTATAGCTATATGGGTGCGGCTTATTATAGAAAAGGTTTGTATGAATTAGGTAAAGGTTTAGATCCTCGTCCTACTCTAAAGAAGGCCATAGATGCTTTTGATATGGCACTTCGGATCAACCCATTTTATGATTTTATTTATAAGAATTCAGGCGATGTTTATTGGGGAAGAGCGCGTTATGAAATGAGCAAAGGACTTGACGCTGTTACATCCTTAAATTCCTCTATAGAAAACTATCAAAAAGCTATTAGTATTGATCCTGAAAATATGTTCTATCATAATGGCTTAGGTAATGCTTATGAAATACGAGGCGAATATGAGCTACTATGTGGCTTAAGTCCTATTACTTGGCTAGAAAAAGCAGTAGAAAGCTATAAAAAGGCAATGGCAATAAACCCTAACCAAGCCTTTCCTCCTAATAATACTGGAATTAGTTTTAGAACAAAGGCTAGGTATGAATTAGCTGAAGGTAAAGATCCTAGTGAGTCAGTAAATAAAGCTAGAGAGGCTTTTGAAAAAGGTCTTTCCTTAGGCCCATTTGCTGATGGTTACAGGTTTTTCGGTGAAGCCCTTTTAGTAGAGTGTGAGTTTACTATTAACCAAGGCAAAGATGCTACAAAAGAACTAGACAAAGCTAGAAGCACTATAGGGGAAGGAATTAAGCTTAATCAAAATAATACAGAGTTATATCTTAGACTAGGAGAAGTAGAAATATTAGCTGCACGTAATTTAATTGCAAAAAGGCTTTCT
>JAHFUF010000064.1:11061-12702 GCA_023265235.1 Blastocatellia bacterium | reverse complement strand
ACACGCCATAAGCGTGCTTCTTCCATAATCTTAAGGCTTAAGACTCGTCACTAAAGCATACCTTGGAATGTTTTGCTCTTTTTGGCATTTCTGACAATTAAACAACCCTGATCCTTTATATTAAAATTTGCATTTCCAAAGGCTTAATGTTACTCTGCGAAAAGGGAAATAGTACCTAACTTATACTAGTAACTCCGCTTAAGATCGCAGCTAGATTCTCTGTTAATAAGGATTAAACCTATGCATAAATTAAAAACAGCTATAATCTGTCTATTAATTGCGATCATTTTGCCTGCTTGCATAAGTGCCTCAGCCTATTTTGGTAAAATACAAGCACGAAAAGAACAAGTTGTTTATTACTCAAATGCGGCTGAACCCCGTTCATTAGACCCTCATAAGACTTCTGGCATACCAGAAGCCAATATTATTATGAGTTTAATAGAACGACTAACAGACTACGATCCTAAGACTCTAGAGCCTCGACCAGGAATTGCTGAACGTTGGGAAGCAGTAGATCAAGCTAAAAAATGGGTTTTTTACCTGCGCAAAAACGCTCTTTGGTCAGACAAACATCCTGTTACAGCACATGACTTTGTTTGGGCTTGGCAGCGTGGAATTGACCCTAAAACAGCTACTCCTTATGCTGGTTTACTCTACTATGTAAAAAATGGCGAAGCGATCTCACAGGGCAAAATGTCCCCAAAAGAACTAGGGATTCGAGCAATTGACGATTACACATTAGAAGTTGAGATGGAACGCCCCACAGCATTTTTCATTAAGATGACACCCAATTATGTTTTTTCTCCTCTACCAAGTTGGGCAATAGAAAAGTGGGGTGATAAATGGACTACACCGGAAAACATGGTTTCCTGTGGCCCATTTAAGTTGGCTGAACACAAGCCTTATAACCAGGTTTTGCTAGTGAAAAACCCTGATTACTGGGACGCAGCAAACGTTAAACTAGACAAAGCTTATTTTTATCCTATTGATGATAATCCTACTAATGTAAACCTCTATAAAGCTGGCGAACTTGACACAATGCAAAGTGGTAGTATTCCTTTATCATTTATTAAAACGCTAAGAAAGAAAAAAGATTATGTTGGAGGAGCATTTTTCACTACTTGTTACTTTTCTATAAATGTAAAGAGAAAACCTTTAGATGATGTACGTGTGCGTCGTGCCTTAAATATGGCAATTGATAAAGCAGCAATTACCGACAAACTAATAGGAAAAGGTGACCTTCCTGCTACTGCTCTAGTGCCTCCTGGATTAGCAGGCTATCCTAAAGTAACTGGTGATGGCTATGATCCAGAACAAGCTAAAAAGTTAATGACTGAAGCTGGGTTTGCTGAAGGAAAAGGCTTTCCAATAATCACCATTTATTTCAATACTTTAGAGGCAAACAGACAAATTGCTGAAGCAATTCAGCGAATGTGGAAACAAACATTAAATGTAACAGTAGAACTCCAAAATGAAGAATGGCAAACTTTTACTGCTCGTCGTGAACGACGTGATTTTGATATAGCACGAAATTCTTGGACAGGGGACTATCTAGATCCTGACACTTTCCTTAACCTATTTGCTACGGATAACCTTAATAATTCCTCTGGTTGGATTAATGAGCAATATACAAAGCTCTTA
>JAHFUF010000064.1:2372-11051 GCA_023265235.1 Blastocatellia bacterium | reverse complement strand
AGACGCTAATCAAGAACCTGACGAAGTTAAACGGAACAAAATGCTTGCTCAAGTAGAAAAAATTCTACTTGATGACGCAGCAATTATCCCTATTTATTTCTATGCACTAAGCTATATGCAAAAACCTTATCTAGAAGGTTGGTATCCAAACCTATTTGATATTCATCCACTTAAATATGTTTCTATTAATACTAACTGGCAACCTGAAAATGATTTAACTCAAAAGAAATAGTGTTAGGAGCGCGAAAAATGCTCAAGCTAATCCTTAGACGATTACTAGGAATGATTCCTATTCTGTTTATTATCATCACGCTTACTTTTTTCCTTCTAAGATTTGCTCCTGGTAACCCTTTTGCTAATGAAAAAGCTTTTCCTCCAAAAGTAATCCAAGAACTTAATAAACAATATGGCTTAGATAAACCTCTATATATCCAATACATTAACTATATTTCAGAATTAACAAAAGGTAATTTAGGGCCTTCTACTCGCTATGCGGGCAAAACTGTAAGTGAAATAATTGGCGAGCATTTGCCTACTTCTCTACTGTTAGGATTAATTGCTTATGGGTTCGCTTTAATTGTTGGAGTAAGTATTGGGATAATTTCATCACTAAGACAAAATTCAGCAGTAGATTATTTTTCTATGGCAGTAGCAATGCTAGGAATTTCTGTCCCTAGTTTCGTGCTTGGGCCACTCTTAGTAATAGTATTTTCATTAACATTATTTTGGCTACCTCCTGCACGTTGGGGAGAACCTAAGCACTTGATTTTACCTGCGCTTACCTTGTCAGGGGTTTATATTGCCTACATTGCTCGGTTAACCCGTAGTGGAATGCTAGAAGTCCTACGTGCAGACTATATTCGTACTGCAAGAGCAAAAGGACTAGCCGAGAGCGTAGTTGTTTTGCGTCATGCATTGCGAGGAGGAATTATCCCAGTAGTTTCATTTACTGGCCCTGCCTTAACTTTTCTCCTAGCTGGCACAATTGTAGTAGAAAAGATCTTTGCTGTTCCTGGGCTAGGTCGTATTTTTATTGAGGCAGCCAATTCACGCGACTACTTTCTAGTAATGGGATTAACACTTTTTGTTTCTACTGTTCTAGTAGTAATGAATTTACTAGTAGATATTATCATAGGTTTACTAGATCCACGTATTAGCTACAAATAGAGAGGTAACTATTTTATGAACCAACCAGTTAGTGCGACTGTAGTAGAAGAAAAGCAACTAGTTGTTGGTACTAGTTTGTGGCAAGACGCTTGGCGTAGGTTGAAGAAAAATAAATTAGCTGTATTTGGAGCAATAGTTTTAATAATTATTGTCGCAGCTTCTATTTTTGTCCCTATCTTTTCTTCTTATTCTTACGATCAAATCAACTTAGATAAAAGTAGCGAGCCTCCTAGCCTAGAGCATTGGTTTGGCACAGATCAACTTGGGCGCGATATTTTAGTGCGTTCATTAATTGGCGGACGCATTTCTTTAATGGTTGGTGTAATTGCTACAGCAGTAAGCTTTGTAATTGGTGTTACTTATGGGGCTATTTCTGGTTATTTTGGTGGCTATATTGATGAATTAATGATGCGTATTGTAGATGTTATCTATTCGCTTCCCTACCTTTTTTTAGTCATAGTGTTACTTGCATTTTTTACTAAAAGTATTTTTATGCTCTTTTTTGTGCTAGGTGCAGTATCTTGGCTAACTATGGCACGTATTGTGAGGGGCCAAGTTTTATCAATAAAAAACCAAGAATTTATTGAAGCCGCTCGTGCTGTTGGAGTAGAAACCCCGATGATTATTTTTCGTCATGTTGTGCCTAATACCTTAGGCCCAGTCATTGTTTACACAACTTTAACAATTCCTAGTGCAATGCTTTCTGAAGCATTTTTAAGTTTTCTTGGCCTAGGAGTACAGCCACCTCTAGCAAGTTGGGGGACAATGGTTAATGAAGGAGTAGAAGCAATTTCTGTTTACCCTTGGCAATTAATTTTTCCTGGTTTAATGATGGCCATTACGCTTTTTAGCCTAAATTTCCTTGGCGATGGCTTGCGCGATGCTCTAGATCCACAAATGAGAAAGGACTAGCTACATGGCTAAAAGCAACTCTGCAATTCTTTCTGTTCGTAATCTCCAAACTCATTTTTATGGCGATGGCGCAGTAGTAAAAGCCGTTGACGGTGTTTCTTTTGACTTAAAACTAGGAGAAACTTTAGGTATTGTTGGAGAGTCTGGTTCAGGTAAATCTGTCACTAATCTTTCTATCTTACGTTTAATTCCTTACCCTCCTGGAAAAATTGTTGGCGGTGAAGTCATTTTTGATAATAAAGACTTGATGAAAATACCAGAAAACGAAATTCGCCGTATTCGTGGCAAACGAATCGCAATGATTTTTCAAGATCCTATGACTTCACTCAACCCATTTATGAAAATCGGTGCTCAGTTAATGGAGATTACTCAATTACACGAAGGATTGAATAACAGCCAAGCACGCAAAAAGGCTATTGAAATGTTAGAGCTTGTGGGTATTGCTGATGCTTCTAGGCGAATTGATGATTATTCTCATCAATTTTCTGGAGGAATGCGACAGCGTGTAATGATTGCTATGGCACTTTCCTGTAAGCCAGAGCTACTTATTGCTGATGAACCGACTACAGCACTAGATGTGACCATTCAGGCACAAATTTTAGAGTTAATAAAAGGATTAAAGGAAAAAATAGGCACGTCTGTAATTTTAATTACTCACGACTTAGGCATAGTAGCAGGAATGACAGACCATACTGGGGTAATGTATGCAGGAAAAATAGTTGAGTACGCTCCTACAGAGGAATTATTCTCTAACCCTCATCATCCTTATACAAAAGGGTTATTAAAGTCTGTCCCTGATCCGTTGATAGAGCAAAAAAAATTATTTCAAATCCCAGGTTTACCTCCAGATCTATCAAACTTACCTAAGGGATGTCCTTTTTCTCCTCGTTGTAGCAGTGCAACAACCCAGTGTCAAGAATTTCCACCAATTCGACAAATTAATGCTGAGCACTATTCTGCATGTTGGTTAGAAAATTAAAAATAGGGGCAGACCTATGTGTCTGCCCTCTTTCTTATGTGTTATTAAAATTATGAGTACAGATAAAACTTTGTTAGAAGTCAATAACTTACAAGTTCATTTCCATCTAAGCGGTGGTGGATTAATTGATCGCTTAATGGGTAGTAAACCTCGTATTGTAAAAGCTGTTGATGGGGTTTCTTTTGATATAAAAAAAGGTGAAACCCTAGGGCTAGTAGGAGAATCTGGCTGTGGGAAATCTACTACAGGCCGAGCAATATTACAGTTAATTAAACCTACTAGCGGTGAAGTTTTATTCCAAGGTACAAATCTAGCAAAATTACCTGATCGGGAAATGCGTCCTTTTCGTCGTCACTTACAAATGATTTTTCAAAACCCTTACGCCTCACTTAATCCTAGAATGACCATAGGAGACATTATTTCCGAGCCTTTAACGGTGTTTAAGAGTTTAGCTAAGCAACAGTTAGACAAACAAGTCCAAGAATTAATAGAGCGTGTAGGCTTAAATCCACAATTTATTAAACGCTACCCGCATGAATTTTCTGGTGGTCAGCGTCAGCGCATTGGAATTGCTCGCGCTTTAGCACTTAACCCTGACTTTATTGTTGCTGATGAGCCTATTGCTGCACTAGATGTATCAATTCAAGCTCAGGTGATGAACCTTCTCCAAGACCTACAAAAAGATTTTTCTTTAACCTATTTGTTTATTTCTCACGATTTACGAGCAGTCCGACATATGAGTAATCGTGTAGCCGTAATGTACTTAGGCAAACTAGTAGAGCTTGCTGACGCTAATGAGATTTATCAAAACCCGCTTCATCCTTATACCCAAGCCTTGATTTCTGCTGTTCCTGTACCTGATCCAAAAGTAGAAAAACAACGCCAACATATTGTTTTACAAGGGGATGTTCCTAGTCCATTAAACCCGCCTTTGGGATGCCATTTTCATACTCGTTGCCCTCAAGTTATGGATCAGTGTAAAACGAATGAACCAAAATTTGTTAATATTGGAAAAAACCATTTTGTTGCATGTTTTCTAACTAACAAATAGCTATGTTGTTGGCGATTTTACAAAAAACTTTTGCTGATATTTGGGAACAAATTGGTCAAGCTTATACCAATGTTTGGTTAAAAATGATCAACTTTCTACCAGAACTAGGCTCTGCACTTTTTGTTATTGTCTTTACTTGGCTAACATCACGTTTTGTGCGCGGCGCAATTCGCCAAGCAATGACCAAAACCAGCGCAGATCAAAACATCCAATCACTTGTTGTAAAAATTGGTGGGATATTTACCTGGTTAATTGGCTTAACCGTAATGATCAGTGTATTAAAAGTTGATGCTGCGGGTATATTTGCGGCTCTAGGTTTGACAGGTGCGGCATTAGGGTTTGCTGTTCGCGATATTATCGCTAATTTTATTTCTGGCATAGTCTTACTTTCCTCTAGACCTTTTAAGATTGGTGATTCAGTCACAATTGAAACATATGAAGGGGTAGTAGAAGACCTAGCAATTCGTGCTACCATTCTTAGAACTATTGATGGTAAAGAGGTTACAATTCCCAATGCAAAAGTCTTTAATGCTGTAGTAACTAAACATACTCCTCAAAGCTCACGACGAATAGTAATCTCCTTGGGTATTAACGCTGACAGTTCTTTTGAACAGGTAAAAGATTTGATTCTATCTACCATTAGTAGTATAGAAGGTGTTGCAAGTGAGCCACATATTGTGGTTAATATCACTAATTTTTCTGGTACAGTGATTAACTTAGAGGTTTGGTTTTGGGTAGTACCTGAAGTAAGTATGATGGCCACAAGCAATCAGGTAAAACTCACTATTAAACAAGCTTTTGAGCGTGAGCACATCCAACTTACTCCTAGTCCAATTATTGCAGTTTTGCAAGAAATCAAAAAGCCCTTTGCCTAACCCAGATTTCTCACAAACTCCCAGAGGAAATCCACAAAATATTGAGAATAAGCAAAATGGGTAAAAATGTAGTGCTGCAAAACAAATAAAAATTGATGTAACCTATTGATTTATTAAGCTATTATAGTATATATTTTCAAGCTCTCAGCATTACATTTTGTGCACTATCCAGATGCTAGCCAGTCTGTCGCTCTAGAACTGCTAAGGGTATAGTGATAGTGCTTAGCAGAATAGCTGGCAGAATAGCTGCCAAATAACATTGTCAAGGCCAAATTTACCCGCGTAAACGGAGACTTGAGGAGTAATCCATTTTTTTTAAGAGGAAGAACTTTTCTTCCTATATTTTTAATGGAGGCGGCAATTCCTCCGTAGCCTTAAATCTGCGGTCTCCTTGCCGAAGATTGATGAATGAAAGAAGGAACAAGTGAATTATAAAGATGTTGTTAATAGCATTGATCAAATTAATACTAGCTCTCAGTTAGCAGTAGGCAGAAGTCTTAATCAAATATTAACCTTACGTAATTGGTTGATAGGGGCTTACCTTGTTGAATACGAGCAAAATGGAGAGGATAGAATAACTTATGGAAGCCATTTGATTGAAAATTTAGCTAATGATCTGAAAACCATAGGGGTTATGGGCTTTTCATTTTCAAACTTAAAAAATTTTCGCCAATTTGCTTTAGCTTATGTAAATATTGCAAGTAATGCTAAATTAAATAGTTTTCAACTACTTTTTGGAACAGATAATCAAACAAATCAAATTAGCCAGACGTCTGGCCAATTTATTTTGCCTGTGTTTCCTTCTTTACAAGAACGCGCTTCTTCATTTCAAGCACTAGATTGGCAAGATGCAGCTTACTATGAAAACCTCTTTTCTAGACTTACTTGGTCACAACTTTTGGAATTAAGCCGAATTGAAGCTCCAATTAAACGGGCATTCTATGAGCTAGAGTGTATAAAAAGCCGATGGTCAGTGAGAGAATTAAAACGTCAAATGAATAGTATGCTTTATGAACGAGTAGGGTTATCCAAAGACAAAGATGCTGTAATGGCATTGGCAAAGGAAGGTCAACTAATAGACAGCCCAAAGACTATTTTACGCGATCCTTATATTTTGGAATTTATTGGGCTAGAGAAACAAGGATCTTATTCAGAATCACAGCTTGAACAAGCTCTAATCGAGCACCTCCAAGAGTTTCTTCATGAATTAGGACGTGATTTTTGCTTTATGGATAGGCAATATCGAATTACTGTAGCTGGACAACATTATTTCTTAGATCTACTTTTTTATCATCGCAAGTTACGTTGTTTGATAGCAATAGACTTAAAGCTAGGAGCCTTTAGCCATCAAGATGCAGGACAAATGAATTTTTACTTAAACTATCTTAAAGATCAGGTAGCCTATTCTGACGAAAATACACCTATAGGAATAATACTTTGTGCTGAAAAGGATGGAGAGGAAGTTCACTATGCTACCGCAGGACTAGACAAACAGCTTTTCGTTTCTCAATATCTAATAAAACTGCCATCAGAAGAACAATTAAAGCAATGGTTACGAGATGAGCAAGTAATTCTTGAACGATTAGCAGATAAACATAAAGGAGCTACAGAATAAGGAGTTGCAAACTATATGAGGCGTGCAAAATTATTTTTCAAGCTTATTTAAGATTAAAATTGTTAGTTTCTTATATTTAAAGATAAGAAGGGCGAACAGTTCGCCCCTACAAATGAATTAAAAATGATAATAAGCTACTTGGTTAAATCTATACGACCATCAGGACGAAAACTTACTACTGCCTCACCTGTGCTTTTTTCAATTACTGAGACAATCCCATTAGGAACGCTATGTTGCCAAATGATGTGCCATTTTTTTGCAAAAATACGCCGCTCTTTTTCACTAAGCTTAAACCAGCAATCACCAACTTCTACAACTAACAAGCGGGGTAAATCTTTCTGCATCTCAGCTTTTTCTACACAAGCAGACTGTTTTACTTCTTTACTATTTATGTAAATAATCACTTCTTCTTTTGGCACAGTATGAGCAATAGCTGTGATTGCCATTACACAAATTATCATTAAAACCGCAAACTTACTTCTCATTGTCTTTTTCGCCTTGTTTTGCTTGTATTAGTCGGCGAGTAGTTTCATCTAGCATTTGATGCAAGAGTTTAATTTCTTCAGCACCAACTTTGAGTCCATACCAAGGGAAACGAATATGATGTCTTTCATCAGATAAGCTTTCTACTACGTCTGTTTCAATATCAATTGGTTGGGCTGGAGTATCGATAAATTGGGCACTAGCACTAACACCAGCATTGTCAAATTTACCATTTCCATTACGATCAATAAAAATTGGGTTGGTAAAACCTAGAGAAGTAAACCCTGGTGCAATTTGTGCGTAGATTGGTGGCGAAGGTGGTTGAACAAAACCTCTGTCCGCAGCATCAACTTTACCATCACCATTTGTATCGCCCGTATCAATAACACCATCACCATTTAGGTCAGCAACTATTGGAAGTTTAATTCCTGCTTCTACAGTAAAGAAAGAATCTTTGTTAGAAGGTTTAACCTTTAAGCCTATAACCTTAAGTCGCTCTACTCCTTGATTAGAAGTAGGATCAGATGGAGCAGGATTAACTTTAACTTTGCTATTAGCATCAAAAGTCATTACAACCTTGCCATTTTCTAAAAGTCTTACTTCATCAACAGGCACCCAAGCAGGAGCACTAACGGTAATATCTACTTTTAATTTACCAGTTTGTTTTTTGACTAAAGAGCCAATTGGTTGACCTTGAATATTAAAGCGAATAAATGGCCCAGAAGTACCAACTAGGTTACGTGATAATACTGCGCTTGTTACCATTTCATCTTTAACCGCGCTTGGATCATCGGTTGGACTAGCAACAAAGCTAACAGGAAATCCTGGGGTTTCTACTACAGCACGATGAGAATCAGAAACAGCTGTTGCAGTCTTGGTAAAGCCTTGGTTAATTAAACCAAACCAATCATTACGAGTTACTTGGAAACCTGCAACACTATCTCCATTCATAAGTTCCATTGCATCAAAATCAATATTCTTAGTAGTTGAAGTTAATTGGCTACCAACAGTAAAAGCAATTGGAATTGGGCGAGTAGGACTATAGTTAACAATGTTGAACAAACCTATTAAAGTTAATCCAGCAAGCCCTGCACGAGGGTGATTAAGTTGAATAACTTGTTTATTGTTTGGGGTAGGGTTCATCATTTTGACACGATCATAAAAAGTTGCAGCAGGAACATACTCAGTAAATGGTGCACCACGTCTAGGAGCAAGAGGCTGTTCTACTATTGGAAAAGCAATGTGATGCCCAAAAGCTTGTGGGAAAAGCGGTGTAGGTAGGCTAGTGGTTAACTCATCACCTACAATAGTTTTCATAACCTTAGTAAGCATTAATTTACTTACTATAGGAGCATAGTCAGCAATATAGTTATGTTCTGTAGAAACTACGACTTCAACATTTTCTGCGGCAAAACTACGAATCCGTTCTTCTAATGGGACACTAGCGTCAAAACTTTTGCCAGAATGAACATGGAAATCAGCAGAAACAAAGCCTTTTGTATCAACTACACGTTCTAAGGCAAAATCCATTTTTGTATCCTGACCAGCATTAACAGTAATTGTTTGACGAGCAATAGTATATTCAAGCCCACGAGAA
>JAHFUF010000064.1:0-2362 GCA_023265235.1 Blastocatellia bacterium | reverse complement strand
TACTTGATATTTTCCAGGTTTAAGAGCCTGTTTACCACTACCATTAGTAGCAAAGACAAAGTTAAGAGTTCCTGTAATCGCGCTAGCCTGTAAATCTGTTACAGTCTTACCAGTTGAGTCAAACATTCTAGCATCAAAAAAACGACCAAAATCAGGGTTTGATGTACCTTCTACACCAATAAATGTTAGTTTTGCTGGAATAGCTTGCCCTTTTTCCACGACAGTAAAACTAGCTGACCCAGCAGCACTCATTCTAGGAATAGGGACACTATTGTTCATTCCTGGTGCTACGGTGACTTTAACCCCATTCATATCATCTCGATTAGGAGCAACAACACTTAATGTATAGTCCCCAGCAGGTAACGTAACGGAAAACTTGCCACTTTTATCTGTGCGTACTTGGGTAAGAGGAAGCGTAGCACCAGCAGGAAAGAAGGGTGAAAGCCCGCCAGTAATAATTATGCTAGCTTCTAGGTCTGCGCTATCAGCAGCATCAATATCACCAGTTAATGTACCCAAAGCAGCAGCAGGGAAAGTTTGACTTAGCATTTGATCAGAAACTGAGGCTACATCATTTTTTTCACCAACAAAAATACGGCGTGTAAAAGTAAATGACCCTCCAGCCGCAATCATAGGAGATTTAGCTGGATCAAAAGGATTTCCTGTAGCAGTAACTTCCGCGCTAGTAACTCCAAGTAAAACAGGTAAAGGAGTTGTAGTAGGAGCCATTGGCCCCGTTGGGCCGTCTGGATCAACTGTTATGCTCATAGGAGCTACTCCATAAGAAACTTCTCCACAAGTTGCTCTAGTAATTGTGTCCATTATGCCATCTTCTGGACGAACATTCCCTGGAAACACAACATAAGGAAAAACTCCTAAGGCCGCAGCAATACCTGTTGGAGTAAGAGAAAGCACAGGAGCATTAAATCCTCTGCCTGGAAATGCAGCAAAAGGTAGTGTTGAACGTCCTACAAGAGGAAAAGCATCTGTTATATTAAAGACTGGTAATGGCTTTCCGCTACCATTTATAATAGTACTACTAACAGTAATAAAGCGATCTCCTGGAGTAATTGAGAAAACAGTTTGTCCAACTAGTGTTGGCCCAGGCCCACCAGTACCAGGAAGGGTAGAAATCCCTGTAAAAAGCACTATACCATCTATTACAATGCTTGCTTGCCCATCAGTATTTACTGCTTTAATTCCTGTATAAAAAAATGCGTTTGCAGGATCAATGTTACAGACTTGGAACATTGAGTTAAATTGATCATTATTTTTTCCCACTAAACCTAGGTCAATTAAGGTTCCGCCAGTGGGAGCAATGCCATTTTGTTGTGGACGACTAATATTAGCAGCCTTTACTAAATCATCTTGAAAGGCTACGTTGTCAATTACTGCTTCAACCACGCCATTAGAAAGATACCAGTCACCAATTCCGCCATTGGCATCTGTACCAGCAAAAAGACGTTTTGCAGCATTATCTTTTGTTACTTGTTCAGCCACTAGA
This sequence comes from Blastocatellia bacterium, assembly GCA_023265235.1. GTDB lineage: Bacteria > Acidobacteriota > Blastocatellia > Chloracidobacteriales > JADJPF01 > JADJPF01. The sequence continues at coordinate 858 of JAHFUF010000064.1, read as the reverse complement.
GGTTGTTGTGGGTAAGCTTCTCCCACAAAACAAGCGGCCAGAATTAATGTGGCCCAAACTAATTTATTCATTATTTTGCTCCTAAAATATTGCTTTGAAAAAGGTAGGTTTAATATTATGACAGAAAATTTTACATTAAGTTTACACCTCTTACCAGCAATATATCTAAGACCATTTCCATCAATAAATTTCCGTGCTATTTTATCCTTTTAAGGCTGGGAGAAAAGCAGTGCAAACAAAAAGACTTTCTATAGATAAGCAACTTCATTTAGGTTGGAGCCTCCTCTATGAACTTGAAGCTCTTGATGATATGTCCCCAGTAGATATTTTAGAAAGGCTTAATACTACAGCACAATGCATGGCAAACATACGTACTCACAGGCGACTTTCTATAAATCAACAAGAAAAATTAATAAATTTAGAAAAATGGTACCAATCTTATGATATAAACCGCGTACAAAAAGATATTAACAACCAGAATTAAGATTTCTAAACATAGCAACTGTCATTAGCCCTAAAGTTTTATATTCAGTATAATTTACTAAAAAGAGGATTTATGAAAAAAACGCTGGAGCAAATTCAAGCCGAATTTCATCAAGACGCCGAAGCCTTAGTAACACTGCAAGGAATATATGCAGAACGAATTAAACAAATTCGTACCAATAGAGCTTTTCCACCAGACATTCAACAGCGTTTCCTACTGGAATGGGAACAGTTTTATGATCAACGTATAAAAGAAATTTTCAGTTATGCTTCTAGTTATATTCCTAATACTCCTAGTAATGAAAGTAACAGTGAAAACAATTTCTCTGTAATAGGAGTAAATAATTCTAGTAATTCTTCTGAGGAACAAGCGGA
>JAHFUF010000063.1 GCA_023265235.1 Blastocatellia bacterium | reverse complement strand
CATTCTTTTCTTGAGCTTTCTCTTGATTCCATCGCTCCTAGAAACTATTCCAAAATTCCAAATACTGGCTTTTTCAATAACTTACGCTCCCTTTGGGCTGCCTAAATTGGTAAAACTCGAGGAACATGAAACTTGCCGCAAATCGCTTTCTTCTCCATCAGCTTTCTTTTTCCTGATTGTTAGAGGTAGATTTTTTTTGTCTTACTTCGGTAATATCTTTGAGAAGTAGAACCAACCCAAATAGCAAAGGGATACCACAAAAGGCTACTAGCGCGATTAAAATAGCAAAAGCCATATAAGCTTGCGTGTTATCATATGCGTTTCTGGAAAGAAACAAAGTGGCAAGAAAAATTATTAGTACAAATATTCCTAGGGCAGAAAGCGTCCAAGCAAAGCCTTCTGAAACAGTTATAGACACAAGCCCTGAGCGACTAACCAATTTGCTACGTTTAGCTTTAGCATCTGATCTAAGCAAAAATTGTTGGACTATTACTAGGTTAGTACCACAGTGTTCACAAAAATCACTGCTTTTATTCTCTATACTGCAAGAAGGACAATACATAGTTTATTTAATTAAACGCCTAGAGCGCGTTGCAAAAAGCTTTCGCAAACTTGCTTCATAAGGCTCATTTGTAGTTAATTTTACATAATCAATAGAAAGTTGTGCAAAAAGTTTCTTAAGAAAAACTCTTTCTTCTTCAATAATGCACTGAAAGTTTTCCTGAAACAACTTACTACTACTATCTAGGAGCAGGTTTTCCCCTGTTTCTGAATCTATTACCTCGATTAACCCTACTTTAGGCAAAGACTTTTCTCGTAAATCCGCTAACTCAATAGCAACTATTTCATGGCGATGGCTAGTAATTTTTAATGCTCTAGCAAAGTCTTTGTCTAAAAAATCTGAGACTAAAAAAACCACTGCTGGTCGTCGTAAAATCTGATTTAAGTAATTAAGTGCAGAACTAATACTAGTTTTAGGGCTAACAGGTTCCGTTAATAGTAAATCTCTAACAATTCTTAGAGCATGCTTAAGTCCTTTTTGTGGTGGAACGTATTTTTCTACTTGGTCTGTAAATAAAAGTAGCCCTACACGGTCATTATTAGTGGCGGCAGCAAATCCTAAAATACAGCATATTTCTGCTGCTATCTCACGCTTAGTTCGGTTTGTAGTGGTAAAATCGCCAGACTTTGAAAGATCGACTACTAGTAAAACTGTTTGTTCTCTCTCTTCAATATGTTTTTTTATGTACAGTTCCCCAGTACGAGCAGAAACATTCCAATCAATTAACCTAACATCATCACCAGGAGTGTAGGGTCGCACTTCATCAAATTCCATCCCTTGGCCACGAAAAACACTGCGATATTCTCCAGCAAAACCGCGTACAATTAGCCTGCGACTATGGATTTCAAAAAGCTTAATTTTTTGTGCCAATTCAGGAGGCAAACTAAGGGTTTTATTTGGTGGAGTTATTTTTTGCTCTTTCATTTGGAAGTGTTATTTATTTTATGGGGTAGCCACACGCTCTAAAATACGTCTAATTAGCTCATCTGAGGTAACATTTTCTGCTTCTGCTTCATAAGTGAGTAAGAGTCTATGTCTTAACACATCATAACAAATCATTTTAACATCATCTGGAATAACATAAGCTCGCCCTTTTAGGTAAGCATATGCTTTTGCAGCCAAAGTTAAATAAATTGTGGCACGAGGCGAAGCACCATAGCGTATCAAGGTCTTTAACTCCTCAAGTTTGATTAAGTTAGGGTTTCGAGTAGCTTGTACAATATCTAAACAATAATCTTTTACTCGTTCATCAACATAAATCTTGTTGACAGTAGAACGTAATGCTACTAAATCGCTTTTAGACAAAACCTTTTCTACTACAATTGCACCAGCATCCCCTGCATCACCTTGAGAAGTGTTTGAAACAAGCCTATCGAGCATATCTCTTTCTTCTTTGCGTGAAGGATAATCTACTACAACTTTTAACATAAAGCGGTCTACTTGTGCTTCAGGTAAAGGGTAAGTTCCTTCTTGGTCTATAGGGTTTTGTGTTGCTAGAACTAAAAAAGGTTCAGGTAAAGAGTAAGTAGTGTCTCCAATAGTGACTCGTCTTTCCTGCATAGCTTCTAGTAGGGCACTTTGGACTTTTGCAGGAGCACGATTAATTTCATCTGCCAAAATCATATTGGCAAAAACTGGCCCACGACGAGCAACAAAGTCTCCACTTTTTTGATTATAAATTAATGTTCCAATTAAATCGGCAGGTAAAAGGTCTGGAGTAAATTGGATACGGTGAAACCCCAGATCTAAACACTCTGACAAGGTTTTGATTGTCAAGGTTTTTGCTAACCCAGGAACGCCTTCTAAGAGGATATGTCCCCCTGTTAATAGCCCTACTAATAAACGCTCTAAGAGGATTGATTGCCCTATTACACGCTTACGTATTTCTGCAATCAATCTAGCTATTTTTGGAGCTTCTTGAGCGACTATCGCGGTTAACTGTTGAACATCAACTTGCATTATTTTACCTATTTAGGAAGTTTTATTTGCCATCACCAATAAAATTTTTATTTTGTTCTGTTCTTGGCAAAATGCGTACTGAAATACCATCAAGATTAAGTCTCATCATTCCACCAGCGTCACTATAGCTTTCTACAACTAACTTGTCACGACGGCGGAAATAAAATACAAGAAGACCTAAACCAACTCCACCAATAACAGCAAACACCAAACCAACCCCAATTAACCCAAACACACTTGTTAGTATTTTCCCTGTCTTAATTGCTTCACTAGCAATAGTGCGACCATTGTCTACAGGAGTATCTTCATTAAGCCATTTTACAACATAGCTATATTGGACTCCATCAACTAGCTTTTTGGCCATTTCAGCAGAAGCAAAATCATCCGCTTCAATAATATAGTTACCTTCTCTTTTTAATACGATCTTATTTTTTTCTGTTTCTGGTAGAGAGTTTCGATAGTCAGTAATTTTCTTAAAAGCAGCAATGGATTGTTGTGGGGTGTGGTGCTCAATAATTAAAAAAGACATTTTGCCTGTATCTTGTTCAAAGCGTGCATAAGCAATTTCTGTCCCCATATTTGGGTAAAAATCATATTGTGTAACACTTCTACCCAAGATATTTGCTAAAGCCTCTGGCCCTAAAACATACCTAGCAGTTCGTAGCTTTAAGCTTCCTTCTGGCAAGTTGCGAATAACACTAGGAAGCTTTTTTGCTAGCTCTATATCTGCATCTACCATAGTTTTTTTGTCTAAAGCTAGGATTTTCTCTGAAACACCTTCAGCAAGCTTTATCAGGGTTTGTATGTTAGAACCGGCTTTTTTAGCCTCTATTTGGACAAACCTTGTTCCTTGCCAAAAGATTACCTTACCCTCTACTACATCTAAGTCGCCTTCTGTGCCAAAGTCTGTTGCTGAGGCCAATGGATCGCGGTAGAAGGTATAAAGCCCATAAGCTTGATTAGGGTATTTTGTAAAAAAAACACGTACTCGAAAGTCACCATAGTAAGTCTCTACTAAGCGTTCAACCCCATACTCCTGATAAACCTTTTCAGCAGTAAGGGATGTTTCATTATTTGTAGGAAACAAAACTATTGGCGTTTTTGCTGTCAATCCACTTATTGCGCCAGCAAAAATGTCTATTTTAAGACTTTTATTTTCTTGTTTTTTTTCTTGTTGAGGTTTTTCATCAGCAAAAGAAATGTGAGTTAGTCCTAAAGAGAAAATAAAAAATATTAAGGTAAGATAAAAAATATTCTTTCTCAAAGTGTTCTCCCTACCAAAAGGCCATATTTTGGCGCAAAACAATTATTTAAGACACCAGGTAAAGAAAAATGTTCCAACGTTTAGCTCAATAATATGCTAATAAAAACTCTTAACTAGCTCTACCTGTTAGAGATAAAGTTTAGAGGGGTTTTGTTTTTATACTACCAGGATTAGATAAAGTTCTATTTACGGTTTTTTCAGAGCTTAACATTTGAGTATGTCCTCTACTTTCTGGTTTTAGCTCAATATTTAAGGCTTTAGCAAATTCCTCTGCTAAAACTCTAGCACTTGGTCGCTCATTAGGGTCTTTTTTAAGTGTTTGTAAAACAATGGCTTCTATTTCTGATGAAACCTCTGGGTTTGTCGCTTTCATTGGTGGTGGTGCATCGTTAAGGTGCATTTGTATAGTTTTCCATAGATCATTTGATTGAAAAGGAGGTTGGCCACAAAGCATTTCATAAAGCATAATGCCTACACTGTAAACATCTGACGGGGCTTCACAGGTATTACTCATTAATCGCTCTGGGGACATATAAGTAGGTGTGCCTATCATTCCTCCAACTCCTGTTAAGTTTTGTTCTGCTACGCCTTCAATCTCGCCTTGTAATTTAGCAATTCCAAAATCAACAACTTTAACTACTTCTCCTTGCTCAGAGTAATGTAGAAAGATATTTTCTGGTTTTATATCTCGGTGAATAATCCCAGCCGAATGTGCTTTAGCCAAAACATCACACACAGGTAAAAGGATTTCAGCACAACGCTTAGGCGACATAATATTTTTTTTCTTTAACTCCTCAGATAATGAATGTCCCTTAAGTAGCTCCATAATTATAAAAGCAATCCCACCAGACAAACCTGAATCCATAACCTCAATTGCATTATGGTGGTTAACTCTAGAAGCCAAAATAGCTTCTAGCTGAAACCGTTCTAGCCCTTCGGCTGTAGCATTAGACCCCATTGGTTGAAAGACTTTTACCGCAACATGTCGTTTAGTAATTAAGTGAGTAGCACTAAAGACAGCACCAAATCCACCAGCACCAATTTTGTCGTCTAACCGATATTTTCCTTCTAATATTGTGCCTGGTAAAGCTTCAGACAAGGCAGAAAAGATTAGGTTTGCTCTTTTGTAGGATTTGGTCAACTCTTCATTTTTACTAGCTAATTCTTGATTTTTCTTAGCCATTTCCTGGTTTTTACTAGCTAATTCTTGATTCTTTTCTTCTGTCTCAAGTTGTGCCTGTTTTACTTTCTTAAGTGCTTCTGCTAGTCGGCTTTCGGCTTTTGCTGCTGCCTTATCACTAGCAAAAATAGAAAAGGAAAGAGCAAAAATACAAACTAATAGATTCACTACATTAAAGCTGTTAAGGACAATAGGAGCTAAAAACTTGATAGGTAAAGCATTTTGAGTATAGTAGTTTAATGATATGTAAATTAAAGCCATTGAAGCAGCAAGGCTTACTTTGAGGTTAAGTTTTTTTAATGGAGAGGCAAAAAATGTAATTATTAGTCCTAAAATATAATATTGAAAGCCCGAAGACCATCCTAATATATAAACACAGACCATTGCATGGGCAATAATTTCAAATGCGGCAATAATAATACTAAGAACAAGATATCCTCTTTGGTTGGTAATAAAAGCAGTAATAAAAAGCAAACAACTACCAATATTAAAAAAAGCTAGGCTATTTATTCCTACTAGAGTAAAAGAAATCAGCAGCCCCACATGAGCAAAAAAAGCTAATATATAAAGATAGTTAGTAAGCACAAAATAACGATAATGTTCTTTAGGAACATTTTCTGGGAGTTGAGAAAATCTTTCTATTAAACCTTTGAATAAAGAGCTTATATAGTCCACATCTATAACCCTTTCTATACAAAAATGATACATAAAATTATAAGAAGACTTTAGCAAAATTTTTAATACTAAAGCGATAGTTACTATATGTTAGCCAATGATTATAACTTACTTTAATAAATTAAATAAATTAATGCCAGACTCAAGACAGTGGAAACGAAGCTCTACTTTTAAGCCCTACTTTAAAGTCCGTTTTAACAAATATGGGGCTAAAAATAGATCTCCTAGTATTAATAGTGCTGCTAACGCTAAGAAATATTGGAAACGCTCCTCACGTTCCTCTAAAGCTAAACTCCGCACTTCACCTTTGTTTAATTTATCAATAAACGCTGCTATTTCTTTAACTTCACTAGCATCAGGTTGAACATGCAAGTAAATACCTGCTGTTGTTTCTGCTGCTACTTGTAAAAGGTTTTCCTGGAGTTGAGTAAGAACTTCTTTACCGTCTTGATCAAGCTTAAACCCTGTTTTTCCAATGAGATCTAAAGGTATTTTACTTCCTTTTTGACTACCAACACCAACCGTTAAAATTATAATTCCGTTTTCTGCTGCTTCCATAGAAGCCTTGCGTACAGCAGCCTCTGGATCATCGGTTTGTTCTTCACCATCAGAAATTAAAACCAACACTCGTGCGTCTTTACCAGCACTCTTTAAGCTTTGTGTGGCCTGTAAAATAGCTTGCTCTATTAGTGTGCTAGAGTTATTAGTAGCTAGTTGGACATCCAAAGAATCAATAAATGTTTCTAAAGCGACTTTATCTAAAGTTAATGGTATTAACCCAACATTGTTTCCAGCAAAAGCAATTATTCCAATTCGATTTTCTACTAGAGAGTCCATTAAATCTGTACAAAGCCTGCGAGCACGAGCTAAACGAGAGGGGGCTTCATCAATAGCCAGCATACTTAGAGATACATCTACGGCAACTATTATATCTACACCTTTTGTTTCAACTATCTTCTGAGTTTTCCCCCACTGCGGCCTAGCTAAAGCTGCTATACCTAAAACAATGGCTAATAATACTAAAGCGGCTCTAAAACGATAAATTTTATTTAAGCGATTTGCTTTAGCAGTCATAGTCTCGCCCATTAAGTTAATTAGCACTTGTTTGCGCCGCTCAATAAGGAAATAACACAACCAGACTAAAGGTAAAATGGCTATGAGTAAATATAAATAATAGCTATCTCGAAATTGAAAACCTTCCATAATTTATTGTTTTACATTGTTTTTTAAGCTAGCTCGGTAGTTGAGCGAGTTAAAAAGGTCTATAGCCTGCCCTACATTGCGTTGTGCAGAGTCAACATCTAACTTGAATTGAGCAAATTTCACCATATCACAAACCCCTAATACTTGCTCAAAAGTAGAAATAATTAATATAGGAACGGCTTTTTCATGAAAAAATGTTAGGAGTTCTGAAGTAGTATATTCCTGCTCTTCTACCCCATAACGAGCAATAGCATAACTCATCATAACTTCAGAAAGTTTCACGTGAAACTTTTTTAAGTCTCTATAAACTAACTCTGAGTTTAACAAAGCTTTTAATTCTGTAATTGCTTTATCCTCTAAAGATAATGTTTCTATAATTAAACTCGGTTGATTATCAGATGGACGCTCAGAAAAAAACCTTCCCCAATATGCTAGTAGTAGTCGATTAATAGGAGGATCAAGCAAGCGTAGCGTTAAGTATAAACCAGCAGATGTTAGCAAAAGGCTTAAAACTATCGGCTCTAGCCAACCATTTGTTGGCCCTTTAGGGATTAGCCTAATATCTTTGATTTGGGCATCTTGAGACTCTACTAATGCTTGGACATCGACTTCCAAAGCAGGTGTTTGTAACTCTTCATTAAAATTATTAACAACTAAAAGGGGTGGGACAGGTAACTTTCCTGTTTGAAAAGGGATTAGCTTAACTTCTATTTGAGTGTGTCCAACTATACCATCTTGTGTAGTTTCAGTAGTTGGGTTTTCTGGTATTTCAAAAAATTTTATTCCGTCTTTATCAAGTTTTAGCTCATATTTTTGCCCCATGTTATGCAAAATAGTGATAACAAGCTTTAACCTATCTCCGATCAAAATTCGCTCATTTTCTGGTTTTTCATAAACTATACGAGCATCAATAGATTTATTTTTTTGAGCAAAAATAGGGTTAGCAAAAGCACAAATGGCAATCATTAAGAGCCAGAATTTTGTTAATAATTTGATTAAGTAAAAAAGATTTTTATTATTAAAAGAAAAACTCATGTACTAGATTATCTTAATAGCTCCCTTAGGATGCTAGTACTTTTTGCTTAAAAACCTGCTAAAAGAAAAAAATTTTCCAAACTTAGGGAATAAAAGTTTTTTTCTTTGATTCTACATGTTTGAATACAATCACTAAAAGGGTTATCATCTAAAAATATAAACACTACTTAGGACATACTATGAGAAAATATAAAATATTCGCTATCGTCTGTTTACTAGCTCTTTGGGCAACTATGACTTTTACTAATAGCCCTGCCAGCATTGCTCAAGCCCAAAACCAAGACCCTGAATTTACAGAACTTAGATCAATAGAACAAAAATTATCTTCCACCTCTGCACGTCAAAACACTATTCCACCAATCAAAAAGAAAAAAATGTTAGCTTGGTTAAAAGCTGGCCTTTATAAAGATTTATTTACTGCTGAGCCTAATGTGCATGGCTCTACAGGCCCACACGGTGGTAATGTCCGTACTTATTACAACCCAATCCTAACAGAAAACTTGCGTCAAGGTAAAAAAACTTGGGACGTTGGAGCAGCAATGGTTAAAGAGCTTTACTTGAGTAGTGCAACCCAAGTAAGCGGTTATTCTGTTATGATTAAAGTAGAGGAACAAAGCGGTAGTGATGGTAGTGGTTGGATCTATTTTGAATCATTTAGCGGTTCAGCCGATAATGCTTTTTATGGTAAAGGCATACAGATTTGTGCTAATTGTCATCGTGCTGGCGTAGATTTTCTCTTGGCAACATTTCGCCCTTAATTAGGCATCTATTAGAAATTAAAGGCCACTACGTAAGATTAGGTAGTGGTCTTTTTAGTTTTTAAACAACCTACTTAATAAATCTTTGATACTAAGCTTATATACCAATTAAAAGAATCTCCTGTGTGTTAGTATTAGTAGAAAGAGCATATTGATACTTACCATAGTATTCTATATGAACAGACTTTTTATATTTCTTCATCAAGTTTAATAATTCTGTTTCTGAAGGAATACCATCGTTTCGGTAAGAAACCACTAGTATACTATTTTGATAACGATCAAATAGCTTGTCAAAAGCGGTTATAGCCTTTTTTTTGTCTGTCCAATCATTATTTTTAGCAATAAACCTACGATGTTTAGATTTATAGTCAATCCTATTTTTCCAATCAGGATAAATCGCCAGTCCTTCTAAAAAATGATAAAAGTTAAGATAGTCAACAACTACACCTTGGCTAGAAATATAAGGAGGGTCAATATAAACTAAGTCGTAATTTGTTGGCATAGCCAAAACATCCATGTTGTAAACAATGTTTTCGTGCCCATTATCAAAAATCGCTTGATTTGCCTCTTTAACAAACTCACGGAACCAGTCATTTAATGGCCTATCCCAAGAGGTTTTGTTACCAAAAGAGCGTTTTACATCTGCTAAACGAATATAGAGGTTTTTTCTATGAAAAAGGTTATAAGGTCTTTTAATAATACAAGCTTGGCAGAGAGCAAAAAAAGCAATAGCTCGTTTGTATTGGTCATCCAAGTAGTTAATATTAGTAATTAACTGATCAATTAAAACATTTTCATCATCTGTAAAATATATACCTGAAAAGTTTTCTTGGATGAAACTAGGGTAATCAATATAAGAGTGTTTTTGTAGTAACCAATCTACCTCATTAGAACCTAAGCGAGTATTTTTATTTTGTATTAAAGCCAAAGCTATATTGTAGTTAAACTGTAATAAATCATTGTAAGTCACTTTTTTAGCTTTTGTTTTAAATAAATAAGAAACCGACGCTGTACCCCCAAAAGCATCTAAGACCGTTGTAAAGTTTAGGTTAGAAACTTGCTTCCAGATCCAATCTACTAATTTAGCCTTACTACCTTGGTAGCGAGTAGAAGGAAAAGCTAATTCTTGAGCTAATGTTTGTACAGAAGAAACTTGTTTTGGCACAAAAAGACTTCCCTATAAAAAATATGCACTTATTATGGCTAAAAATTCTTTAGAGTAAAGCAAGTCTATTTAAGATAAGATATACTCAATCAGTTAGAGCAATTTCACAAGATCTATAAAAACTAATTTGTAGGCAAGAACGTAATAAAAAATAAACTCTAGGAGATTTTATGAATAGCGAAAACGATCTATTATTACCAGATGAGGGTGAAACCCAAAGCTTAAACAAAATGGCAGCACAAATAAAATCTATGGACAGTCGTTTAGAGGTTGTAGAAACCAAAGTTGATGCTCAATCTAAACATACTAATGCTAATTTGCTTTCTGCGTTTGCTGAGATACTTAAGGATGCTCTGGCACATCAGAAAGCTGAATTTAGCGAAACTTTAACAAATGCTCTGGCACATCAGAAAGCTGAATTTAGCGAAACTTTAACAAATGCTCTGGCACATCAGAAAGCTGAATTTAGCGAAACTTTAACAAATGCTTTGGCGCAACTTAAAGCTGAATTTAACGAAACCTTAACAAATGCTTTGGCGCAACAGAAAGCTGAACTTAAAGCTGAGCTTAAAGCCGAATTTGCTGAAATGCTGAAACAAGAACTTGAGCCAATTAAACAATCCATTAACAAAGTAGAAACCCGTATGGGTTATTTAGAAAAAGAAATGGCAAGTTTAAGAATAGCATTTCGAGGGGCTTTTACAGACTTTGTGTTTATCCAAGACAAATTGGAAACGCGCCTAAATAATCTAGAAGAAAACAGAACTCAATAAAGCTCTAATATTGTGGTTTTCTAGCTCCAACGATAGCGTTCTTGTGCCCAAGGATCGCCTTTTGTATGGTAATTGCGCCTTGTTATACCCAAAACCTGCTTTGTTCCCATAGATAAAGCTATTGGCTATTGGCTATTGTCAAATACCCTTACAGGGCATTAAGGTTTTATTGATTGTTTTAGAATCAATAATTTAGCGTAGCAAACCCCATGTATATTCAATTATCTCCTAGTGTTGAAAAACCTTTTGCTAAAATAGCTGTAATTATTCCTGCACTTAATGAAGAAAAAGCCATTGGACATGTATTAGCTGAATTGCCTAATAAGCTTATCTATCAAGTAATTGTAGTAGATAATGGTAGCAGGGATCTAACATCTGAAATTGCCCGTAGGGCTGGGGCTGAAGTAATATTTGAACCTAAACGTGGTTATGGTGCGGCTTGTTTACGCGGTCTTAGTCTAATCAAACCAGACGTGGACATTATTGTCTTCCTAGATGGGGATTATAGCGATTATCCAGAAGAAATAAATTTACTTATTGCACCTATCTTAAACAACCTTGCTGATATGGTAATTGGCTCAAGAGCTTTAGGCATGAAGGAAAAAGGCTCTCTTACTCCTCAACAGGTTTTTGGTAACTGGTTAGCAACTAGGTTAATTAAACTATTTTGGGGCTTTAATTATAGTGATTTAGGCCCATTTCGTGCTATTCGAGCAAAAAGTCTACAACAGCTTAAAATGCAAGATCATAATTTTGGTTGGACAGTGGAAATGCAAATTAAAGCCTTAAAACACCAATTAAAAATTCAGGAAGTACCTGTACGCTATAAAAAACGCCTAGGCAAGTCCAAAATTAGCGGAACATTAAGTGGAACAATTAAAGCAGGAGCTAAAATTCTGTATTTGATTGCAAAATATGGGCTAATTGGTTTCCCTGCTCAATCACAAACCAATGTAAGTTAAACTAAAAGTCACACATAAACAAAACTACTTATTGTCTAACCTACAATCTATAATTGGTGAGTTGAATTTTAATGTCTATCCTGTTAAATTTAAGTCTTTTGAAAAATAATAAAGGAAATAACAAAGGAAATAAATAGTGAGTAAGATTGGATTTGTTAGCTTAGGTTGCCCCAAAAACTTAGTTGATAGCGAAGTGATGATGGGATTATTAGAAAATAATGCACATCAACTAACTACAGAAAAAGACTCTGCCGACATTATTGTAGTAAATACCTGCGGTTTTATTGACGCAGCTAAACAAGAATCTATTGATACAATTTTGGAAATGGCTCAGTATAAACAAACTGGCCAATGTCAAAAGCTTATTGTAACAGGCTGTTTAGTCGAACGTTATCGTCAACAATTACAACAAGAAATACCTGAAATAGACGCTTTACTAGGAACAAACGAAGTAGAAAAAATTTTATCAGTCTGTAATACTACCAGCCAAATTACACTGCGCCGCTCACTTCCTATTATCACTCCTTCTATGTTATCTGAGACAGATAATTTTATTGATATTGCTGGTCAAACACCTCAAAGAGAACTAGAGATTGCCTCGGCAGCCTATCTTTACAACGACGCTACACCAAGAAAACGAACTACACCAAAGTTTTATTCCTACATTAAAATATCTGAAGGATGTGAGCATCCTTGTACATTTTGCATCATACCTAAATTAAGAGGAGATTTTCGTAGTCGTCGTTTAGGTTCAATACTAAAAGAAGCAGAAACACTTGCTGAACAAGGGGTAAGAGAACTTGTTTTAATTGCGCAAGATAGCACTTGGTATGGTCAAGACCTTGGAATCAAAGATGGTTTAGCGACATTATTAAAATCACTTGCTCGTGTAGATGGGATTGAATGGATTCGTTTTCTCTATAGCTACCCTTCACGGCTTTCTAATGCGGTTTTAGATGTAATGGCACAAGAACCTAAGCTTTGCAATTATGTTGATATCCCATTGCAGCATGCAAGCACTAGGATGTTAAAAGCTATGAAGCGTCCTGGTAATCGGGATTTTGTCGAAAAATTAGTAATGCGAATGCGTGAACGTGTACCAGGAATCGCGCTAAGAACCACTTTTATAGTTGGATTTCCTGGTGAAACTGAAACAGATTTCCAAGAGTTAATGGA
>JAHFUF010000607.1 GCA_023265235.1 Blastocatellia bacterium | reverse complement strand
TTTTAGAAGCACGAGAAGCCGTTGCTCGTGAAGCTGTAAATCGTGGAATGAAAATGTCTCCTGATGATGTAATTATCACTTCTGGTGCTTCGGAAGCTGCTGATATAGTCCTTAGTTCAATGCTTGAACCAGGAGACGAAGTTTTAGTTCCTTCCCCTGGATATCCGCTCTACACCGCTATTTTAGCTAAACTAGGAGCAAAAGAAGTTTCCTATCGACTAGATCCTAAGAATAACTGGCAGCCTTCAATAGATGATATTCGAGCATTAATTAATAATCGTACTCGTGCAATTGTAATTATTAATCCTAATAACCCTACAGGTGCAATTTATAGCAAAGAAAACCTCTTAGAAGTACTTTCTGTTGCTAACCAAGCAGGACTAGTAATTTTAGCTGATGAAGTTTATTGGCGGATGGCTTATGAAAGCCCAGCACCACCAATTGCTAGTTTGGTTGATGAAAGCGTGCCAGTAATTACATTTGAAAGTATGTCTAAGATTTATCTTGCTCCAGGCTGGCGAGTAGGATGGATGAAGATTTCTAACCCTCATCTAATGACAGACTTAAAAGTAGGCATAAACAAAATGGCTGATGCTCGTTTGTGTAGTGCTCGTCCTCCTCAACACGCCGTAGCCGCAGCACTTGACGGCGATCATAGCTATTTAGAAGATGTGATGAATCGTTTTCGTGCTAGACGCGATCTCTCTCACCAACGGATAAATGCTATTGAAGGAATGAATTGTACGCTTCCACAGGGAGCTTTTTACTTAATGGCTCAAATGGAACAACTTGGAGATGCTACAGATGAACAATTTGTAATTTCTTTGTTGCGTGAAACAGGAGTGCTATTTGTGCATGGTTCTGGGTTTGGTATGGATGCTAAAGATGGCTATTTCCGTATAGTTTACTTACCAGAACTAGATGTCTTAAATGAGGTTTATGATCGACTAGCAGAATTTGTTCATAATTGGCAAGCTCGTTCTAAAGGCGCAGTAGGGTAAAATTTTATTGGTTGAAATAAATGAAAAATATTAAGGCTAGCTATTTTGAGTAAGTAGCTAGCCTTCAGTCTTTTAAAAAGTATTATAGGATTGTTATTTGAGCATTGCTTTCTCAAGTTGCGATACGCGATCAGGAAGAGCAATAAATTTTTCAAACTGTTGTTGCAAGTCAGCTAGCGTATATTCATCAAAAGCTTGACGACGGACAATTTCCAAGTATTTATATTTAAGCTCAGTACGAATTTCCTCAAAATTTTGATTAGTTTCTCGTCTAAAACTCTCAAAAATTTCCCACAAACTTTTTAAGTCTTGACGAGTTTCACTTAAATCACGATGAGTTTGATCTAAGTCTTGACGAAGTTGACTAACATCTTGACGAAGTTGGCTAACATCTTGACGAAGTTGGTTGACATCTTGGCGAAGTTGGCTGACATCTTGGCGAGTTTGATCTAAGTCTTGACGAAGTTGGCTAACATCTTGACGAAGTTGATTGACATCTTGGCGAAGTTGGCTGACATCTTGGCGAAGTTGGCTGACATCTTGGCGAGTTTGATCTAAGTCTTGACGAAGTTCTTTAACATCTTGACGAAGTTCTTTAATATCTTGATGCATTTCATACACAACGGCAGTAAGGTTATCTAGTCGGCCTACAGTATCCCGTGAGCCTTCCAAGCTAGAAAGCCTTGCTTTTACGTTTTGCATATCAGTTTTCATTTCTTGCATATCTTCTTTCAGGTTTATTGTTACAGAAAGAAGTTGTTTTAAGAGTTGTCGATCATCTTCAGAAAATTGAACTTGATCATTAGAATTTAAAGACATATACCCTCCTTTAAGATTTAATAAGGTTTTTGATAAAAAGTTAAATAAATTAGCGTTAGGGTCTTAGGCTTTACGCCACTGAATTTATATTCTAGTCATTTTAGACCTTACTCAACGTGGATGCAATTATTAGAAAAACCCATGCTATTATTGTGAAAAATGTTTATTAAAGGATAATAACCTGCTATGAGTGATGAAGATATTAAGCAACGGCGGCGTTGTAAATGTTGTAATAAACTGTATGATTATGCCGTACCAAATAGCCATGCTACTAGGTTTTTTTGTGAAGATTGTACAGATCTTTCTGAGCCAATTAGGAAAGTGCTAGCCACTTTTAATAAACGCTTAGTAGAGATAGAAACCCAACTTAAACCACCGCAAAAAGGTTCAGGAACAAAATAATGGACTGGAAAACTTTACTTAAGAAAATAAAATTTCCTCAGCGAAAATACTTGCGACCAAAACCGCCGCCAAAAACTGAGAAAATACTTGGCTACATTATTTTACTACTTGTAATTGTAATAGGTACAGCAATTTATATGTCAGGCCGTCGCTATAACCCAAACCTATTTCGCTTAGACCCAGAACTACTAAAAAATACTAAGGAAAAAGAAGGTGTTCAAGTTGCTGGCGGGGAACGTCGCGGTAACCGAAATAATTCGCTAGATGGTGAACCTACAGGGCAACTAGAAGGGGCAAGCTATGAGGCAGGTAGTTCGCCACCAGGTAATACTCCAGCTAGCAATGCTGCTAATACTGCTAATACTGCTAGTAAAGAAGGAGAGCAGTTTATTCCCGCTGAAATAGCGGGGCTGGCTTGGAAACGTAAACCAGAGATTGAGAAATTTACTACAGAAAACCTTTATGACAAAGTGGATGGTAGAGAGAACCTTTATAAATCCTTTGAATTTCAGTTACTCTTAGCCGCAGACTATAATTTTAATAGTGATCCTAGTAGGTTTATCCAGGTAGAACTTTATGATATGACTTCACCTAAGAGTGCTTTAGGAGTATTTTCTTCTGAACGACCTTCTCATCCTAACGCGGCTAAAATAGGTAATGATGCTTACACAGAAACTAATGGCGCGTTTTTCTGGAAAGGGCAATATTATGTTCGGGTCATTGGTTCAGATAATGAGAAGTCTACTGAGGAGGCTGCTACTAAAATAGCTAATACTATTGCTGGAAAATTACCTGAGAGTAAAGATACTGCGGCAATAGAAAATCCTTTACCTAAAGAAAACCAAGTACCTAACTCTTTTTCTATCATTCCTGATTCGGCTTTTGGACAAGCCTTTTTTCGTAATGTTTATTCTGCTCGTTACAAAATAGATAATATTGAACTAACAGGTTTTCTAATGGCAAATGATAGCGCAGATAAAGCAAAATCTATTGTAAAACAATACCAAGAATCTATGGCATCTTTTGGGAAGTTTAATTTAGTCGCTAGCGACCCTGCGGAGGTTTACCATTTAGAAGCCTTTGGCTCTCATTACGTTATTTTTGCTAAAGGTAATACCGTAGGAGGAGTAATGGAAGCAGATAAAAAAGACCCTGCAATTAAACTTGTAAAACAATTAGCAACTAGTGCTAAGTAATAATATACAACTAAAAATTTATTTTTAGTTGTATTTATCTAGTTAATAATTTTTTCGGAGAAACTAATGGATTTTCAAGAGTTAATAAACTTGTTTCATAAACTGCGCGATGTTGAATACTTGGTGACAACAGGAGGGCTATTAGCACTGATAATAATTATTTTTAGCGAAACAGGACTACTAGCAGGGTTTTTCTTACCAGGAGACTCTCTTTTAGTAACCGCAGGAATTTTTGTTGCTCAAGGTCGTTTAGATGTCAACATTTGGGTAGTGCTACTTACCTTATCGATTGCTGCGGTAGCTGGTGATGCTACTGGCTATCTTATTGGAAAAAAGGCTGGTCAAACGCTTTATTCTCGCCCAGATTCGCTATTTTTTAAGCGTGCTCATTTAA
>JAHFUF010000606.1 GCA_023265235.1 Blastocatellia bacterium | reverse complement strand
ACTTAAGTTTACTTGATAGAGCTAAAGAGAAAATTATGCTAAATGGAATAATAAAATGGTCATTACAAAACCGCACTTTAGTAGTAGCAATTACCTGTTTAATCTTTGTTTATGGAATATGGGTGATGTTGACACTACCAATAGATGTCTTTCCTGACCTTAATCGTCCTACTGTTACAATACTAACTGAAGCAGGTGGTCTTGCTCCTGAAGAAGTAGAAACACTAGTCACTTTTCCTATTGAAACATTGTTAAATGGTGCACCAGGAGTTGAGCGAGTACGCTCACAATCAGGCATTGGTTTATCTGTAATCACAGTTGAGTTTAAGTGGGGAACAGATATTTATATTGACCGACAGTTGGTTGGGGAAAAACTCTCTTTAGCTCGTGAGCAATTACCACAAACTGTAACTCCTGTACTAGCCCCAATCTCATCAATTATGGGTGAGATAATGCTAGTTAGTGTTCGCTCAAAATCAGGCGAAACCAACCCTTTAGACATAAGAACGTTAGCTGATTGGACAATTAGACCAAGGCTACTTTCAATTCCAGGCATTGCTCAGGTAACTAATATTGGTGGTGGGGTTAAACAATATCAAGCTTTAGTTTCTCCAGAAAAGTTAAAACAATTTAATATAACTATTGAACAAATTGCTGAAGCACTAAAAAATTCTAACACTAATACTACAGGAGGGTTTGTTGATGCACAGTCTCAAGAATACTTAATACGAAATATTGCTAGGTTTAATTCTCTTGATGAGCTAAAAAATACAGTTGTTGTTTATCGCAGTGGTATTCCTATAAAACTAGGTGAAGTCGCAGCAGTAGAGTTTGGCCCCAAAATAAAACGAGGTGATGGTAGTACAGATGCTAAAGCAGCAGTGATTATGGCTATTAGTAAGCAACCTGGAGCAGATACTTTAGCCTTAACAAACAAAGTAGCTACTGCTCTAAAAGAGCTACAAAAAACAACAGCAGTAGATGTAGAGATTAACTCAGAGCTATTTCGCCAAGCAAATTTTATCCAAGCATCAATTCATAATGTTATAGAAGCACTGCGTGATGGTGCGATTTTGGTTGTTATTGTTTTGTTTTTATTTTTGCTTAATTTTCGCACTACAGCAATAACTTTAACTGCAATCCCATTATCATTTGTAGTTGCATTTTTGATATTTAATTGGTTTGGGATAACTATAAACACTATGACTTTGGGCGGACTTGCTGTAGCCATAGGCGAGCTAGTAGACGATTCCATTGTTGATATTGAAAATATCTTTCGTCGTTTACGTGAAAATCGCCATAGCAATAACCCTAGACCTGCAATGCAAATTATTTATTCAGCTTCGCTAGAGGTTCGCTCATCTATTGTTTATGCAACAGTTATTGTAGCATTAGTTTTTGTACCCCTATTTTCACTCTCTGGGATTGAAGGACGATTCCTAGCACCACTAGGACTAGCCTATATTGTTAGCTTGTTAGCAAGCCTAGTAGTTTCTCTTACCGTAACACCAGTGCTTGCTTCTTATCTTTTGCCTAATACAAAAGCCATCACAGAACAGAAAAAAGAAAGCTTCCTAGTGCGTTTTCTTAAGCGATGGGATGAAAAACTACTTAACTGGACTCTAAATAATACTACTTTTGTGATAGGTAGCGTTACAGTGCTATTTTTTATTGCAATCTCAGTCTTGCCATTTGTTGGAACAGAGTTTTTACCTTCTTTTAATGAAGGTTCATTAACAATAAACCTCCTAGCTCAACCTGGAACATCTCTTTTAGAATCAAACAAAATTGGCCAAATTGCTGAACAAATACTGCTTGCTGTGCCAGAAGTAGAAGCAACAGGCCGTCGCACTGGTCGAGCAGAGCTTGATGAACATGCTGAAGGTGTCCATTACACTGAAATAGATGTTGACTTAAAAGAGTCCAAACGCCCTCGTAAAGAGGTAATTAGCGATATTCGCCAAAGGCTAACTGTAATTCCAGGTGTAGTAATAAATGTTGGGCAGCCAATATCTCACCGTATTGATCACTTGCTTTCAGGCGTTCGCGCTCAGATTGCTGTTAAGCTTTTTGGAGATGACTTAAACACTTTAAGGGCAACTGCTGAACAAATTCGTCAAGTAATGGCAAATGTGCCAGGAACCACTGATGTACAAGTGGAAAAGCAAGTCTTAATTCCTCAACTAAATTTCGTTGTTAATCGCCAAGAAGCAGCACGTTATGGGCTTCAGCCTGGTGAAGTAGCTGAAACCCTAGAAATAGCACTTAATGGTAAAAAAGTCTCTGAAGCAGTAGAAGGACAACGCCGCTATGATGTAGTGGTTCGCTTTGATGATAAATCTCGTGACAGCCTTGATGCACTAAAGAATGTAACCATTGATACTCCATCAGGGGTACAAATTCCTGTTTCTGCTGTAGCTAATCTTACTGATAACCCTGGGCCTAATCAGGTTTTAAGAGAAAATACCAAGCGTCGTATAGTAGTACTTGCTAATACTTCAGGGCGTGATCTTGGTTCAGTAGTTCAAGATATTCAATCGCGCTTAGATAAAGGGTTTGCATTGCCATCAGGCTACTTTCTTGAGTATGGAGGACAGTTTGAAGCTCAAAAAGATGCTACTCAAAGACTAGGCATTCTTTCTATCTTTTCTGTAATAGCAATATTCTTTTTGCTGATAAAAGCACTAGGAAACTGGAGAGCAGCATTGCAAGTAATGATAAATATTCCATTAGCACTAATTGGAGCAATAATGGCAATGATGCTAACTGGCGGAGTGTTTTCTGTTGCTACACTGGTAGGTTTTATCTCACTAGTAGGTATTACTTCACGTAATGGCATAATGATGCTCTCTCATTATTTACATCTGATGAAAGAAGAAGGAGAAAGTTTTAATAAACAAATGATTATTCGTGGCTCACTTGAACGGTTAGTTCCTGTATTAATGACAGCATTAACAGCAGGGCTTTCCCTAATTCCTCTAGCCTTAGCATCTGGTCAGCCAGGTAAAGAAATACTTCAACCTCTAGCGGTAGTTGTACTAGGAGGGATCTTAACCTCTACCATTCTAGATCAAGCAGTAACTCCAGCCATATTCTATAAGTTTGGTAAACCTCTTGCCGATAAAATATTTGCTCAAAATCATAAAGCCAAGAATAAGCAGAGAGAAGAATCTTTACCACTTTGGGAAAATCAACTAACACAATCTGGCGATTAGTATTTTTCGATTAGTATTTTTCAAGGAGTATGTATGTTAAGTCGCTATAAAGAGATTTGGTATGGAATTTTAATTGGCTTAAGTACTTTAGCTTTAGATGTAATGATGCATGCTAGTATGCAAAGCCACCTTAATTTTCAGTCTTTTATTACTGAACTATTCCTTGTTGATATTACCCAATTATTTTTTCGTAGCTTATTTGTACTTATCTCTATAGCATTTGGTGTTGCTTTATGGCGTAGCAATCAACACAAAAACCAAGTCCAAGATTTGCAAACAGGCGTAGAAACACTACATCGCCAAATAATGAATCCATTGGTGCTTATCATAGGTTACTCTCAATTGCTTTCATTAAAAGAAGGTTGGCCTGTTAGTCAAGAAAATATTCAGCTAGTAAATTCTATTCGTACTAATGCAGAAAAAATTAGTGAGTTAATAAAACAATTACCTCCACCAGGGCAATCATTATCATCTGCACAATTAACAGAACTTTCTGTTTCTGTTAATGAAGAAAAATCTATCTATTAACACTCTATTAACACTCTATTAACATTTATGAAAACAGACACAAGTAAAGATGCTAGCCTATTGGGTCTTGCTGAT
>JAHFUF010000605.1 GCA_023265235.1 Blastocatellia bacterium | reverse complement strand
TGCTAAGCCTGAGCGATCACAAAAAGAATTTTTTATTAAAATTACCTTTAACACCATGAAGGAAATAATTTCTGATTTAATGAAAGTAGGCTTGATGGCTGGAGGGGTTGTGTTTTTATTATTAGCCTTTGTTTCAGCTAGTGCAACACAATCATCTGCTTTTTTATTAGCTGTTCTAGCCCTAATAATAGGTTTAATCGGTAGCTTAATCTTTGCTGTAGTGTTTTTCTTTGGGATTATTGCCTTAAACACTATTGAACATATAAAATGGCGTGTTTCTGGCAAACAACAACCTATAAGACAAATTTAATTTTTTATCCAGTAAATTAAGAGGTTATATAAATGAATCTAAATCCTTTACCTGTTGATGCTTTAGCAGTTGGCGCACATCCTGATGATATTGAACTAGTTGTTGGAGGTACTTTGCTAAAATTAAACTCACTAGGCTATAAAACTGCTGCTCTGGATATGACTTGTGGGGAAATGGGAACTCGTGGTTCTGCTGAAACCCGCGCTCAAGAAGCCGCCGCCGCCGCAAAAGTATTAAAACTAACCACTAGAGACAACTTAGGCTTGCCAGATAGCAAGGTTTGGTGTAACGAAGAATCACGAACAAAAATGGTTCGTGCTTTACGTAAGTTTCGTCCTAGAGTAGTCTTTACTCATTATTGGGACGATCCCCATCCAGACCATGCACATATTGCACAAATTGTGCGTGAAGCTGCTTATTTATCAGGACTAGCAAAATACGATGTAGAAAGTGGTCAAGCTCGTTTTCGCCCTTCAGCGATTGCTCATTTTATGTTTCCTCGTACAGTCGCTCCTACTTTTGTTGTAGACATCTCTGAGTTTGTGAAAGATAAAATGGCTGCTATTCATTGTTATAAATCCCAACTCTACGATCCAAACAGCCAAGAACTAGAAACCAACATTAGTAATAGTGGCTTTTTAGGCCGTGTAGATGCTCGTCAACGCTTCTATGGAGGTTTGATTAGCGTTGAGAATGGTGAAGCTTTTGTTGTTAAAGAAGCCTTAAATATTGCTGATCCAATTACACTACTAACCCGTGATATGAATATGTATTCGTAAATAATCCTAAGTCTATAAGGGAAAACATGAGCACAAAAGCTGAGTATGCTGTAGAAATGCGAAATATTACTAAACAATTTGGTTCCCTAACGGCTAATGATAAAGTTAGTCTTCAAGTACGCAAAGGCTCAATTCATGCTATTGTAGGGGAAAATGGTGCCGGTAAAAGCACAATAATGAATATACTTTATGGTTTTTATCGTGCTGATGAAGGTGAAATTTTAATTGATGGCCAAGCTAGTAAAATTGCTTCAACGCATAACGCTATTGCTTTAGGTCTAGGCATGGTACATCAGCATTTTATGTTAGCTGGGGCACTTAGCGTTACAGAAAATATTATTTTAGGTGCAGAGCCTACTTCAGGGCCAATTATTGATTACAAAGGTGCTAAGGAAACAATCAAACAAATTTCTGCTCAATATGGGCTACAAGTCAATCCTGATGCAAAAGTAGATGATTTATCTGTAGGCGAAGAACAGCGTGTAGAGATCTTAAAAACCCTCTATCGTGGCGCGAAAATATTAATTCTAGATGAGCCTACTGCCGTGCTTACTCCTCAGGAAACAGAAGAGTTTTTCCATATACTACGCGCCCTACGAGATCAAGGTAAAACCATAATTATTATTACTCACAAATTAGCTGAAGTATTAGCGATCTCAGAAAAAGTTACTGTAATGCGTTTAGGAAAAGTAGTAGGGGAGGTTGAAACCAAACGGACTTCTGCTGAAGAATTAGCTAAATTAATGGTAGGCCGCGAAGTATTACTTAGGGTTGATAAAAAGCAATATGGTAAACCTAAGGCTGATAATGTAATTAGTGTTAAGAATCTTTTTTTGACTGGTGCAGATGGGATTAAGCTATTAAGCGATGTTTCTTTTGATATTCAAGCTGGAGAAGTGCTTGGTATTGCAGGAGTTGAAGGTAATGGCCAAACAGAACTTGTTGAAGTTTTGTCTGGGCTAAGAGTACCAACTTCAGGAAAAATAACATTACTAGAAAAAAATATTACAGGTTGTAATTCACAACAAGCAAAAGAGTTACACATTGCACATATTCCTGAAGATCGCCATAAGCGAGGATTATTGCTTAATTCACCTTTAACAGAAAATGCTATTTTAGGGCTACAAAACAATGGTCAACTAGTAGGGTGGCCACTTCTTAATGATAATCAAATTGCTTCACATACTAAAAAGCTAATTCAAGAATTTGATGTTAGGCCACCTGATCCTAATGCTACTGCACGAGGGCTTTCTGGAGGTAATCAACAGAAATTAATCATTGCACGCGAGTTTTCTATTACACCAAAGTTTTTGATTGCTTCTCAGCCTACTAGGGGGGTTGATATTGGGGCAATAGAGTTTATTTATAAGAAAATATTAGAGTTAAAAGCTAGCGGTGCGGCTATACTTCTAGTTTCTGCTGAGCTAGAAGAGGTATTTTCCCTAAGTGATCGTGTTGCTGTGTTATATGAAGGTAGAATTGTTGGGGTTGTTGAACCAGAAAAGATTTCTCAACAAGAAATTGGGCTAATGATGACAGGTGGGAAAAAAGCTAAAGCTAATGGAAATTAAACAGGATTGTTAACATTCTTTTAGCTAGTTAATTAAGGCGATACATATCATCTATATTGAGTTGGGGTTTTTGTGCACCGTTCCATTCATTTATTTCTAGTTTTCCTAGCACCGCTAAACTTGTTCCAACACGCAATTGATCATATAAGTCTGAGTGATGCCACCAAATTGCTTCTAAAGAAGGCCCTTTGCCAGCTATACGCATACGTAAGTGTTTATTAGCTATAATTCTTATCTCAATTAAACGCCCTCGGATAATAAATGATGGTCGAGGGTTTTCTATACCATGAGGTTCAAGTAAAGCTAGGGTTCGTATTAAATCTAAGTTAATGTCTGTTGGGTTTAGTTCGCCTTCATAAGTCCTAGTATGTATTAGATCTTCTTTGCTTAAAGTATTGTGAGCATGAGCATTAATACGCTTACGTAGTAAACTTAGGTTCTCTGCCAATAATGAAAACCCTGCTGCTGCTGTATGTCCGCCATATCTTATTAGTAGTCCATCAGAAACGGCTTCTAGTGCTTTAACAATATTAAATGCTTTAATGCTACGTGCTGAACCATGAGCAACACCATTACGGATAGAGCAGATTAATGCTGGGCGACCATAGCGTTCTACAATCTTAGCGGCAGCAATTCCTACTACGCCTTGATGCCAACCATCTTCATGTTCACCACCTAGGACATAGACTAGATCTTTAGAGTCTTCTTCTTCAATTTTCTTGAGGATTTGTTCTACTAGCCATTGTTGAACGGCTTGTCGTTGATGGTTAAGTTCGTCTATTTGAGAAGCAATTGTCCAAGCATCTTCTTTGCTTGCTGCATCTAGGAGGGAAATTACCTGTAGAGTCGTACCATCCATACGACCGGCAGCATTAATACGTGGGCCTAGCTTAAAGCCTAAATCATAGCTAGAGACTTTATGGTTATTTAGACCAGAAATTGTTAGCAGTGCGTCTAATCCTTTGTTTGTTGAGCCTGTCTTAAGGCCACGCAAACCTGCTTGAACAATTGCACGGTTAGAATAGCTGTTTAATGGTACCATATCAGAAATAGTACCAATAGCAACAAGCTTACAAAGGGATTCTAAAATAGCTTCTTGACGGCTATGACCACTGAGCAAAACCTTAGCTAGTTGTAGAGATATACCGCAGGCAGCTAGGTCTT
>JAHFUF010000604.1 GCA_023265235.1 Blastocatellia bacterium | reverse complement strand
GCTGAATGCTCTATTTTATAATCCTTTAAGCCACAGTTTTCTAAAATCGTTTCTACTGCTCCTTTTATATCATAAAAATCAACCATATCTTGTTGATGCTGCCAACTACTTTCATTTCGTTGTCCTGTTAGAGCAAAAGCTATTTGCTCATACTCATAAGGACGCTCGGTTGCTTGCTGAAAACATTTGCCTAGCTCAAATAACTTAATATTACGATTACCAAAATTAAAATTACGGGTTAGGGACTCTACTAGTCCTGGTAGTAAGGAAGTACGCATTTGTGGGCGTTCTTCATCAATAGAATTCTTAAGTACTGCTATGCTGGTTTCTCCTAGGTGAAAGTGTTTGTCAAGTTCACCACGTACCCAACTAAAAGAAATAGTCTCTCCATACCCTAAAACTATTAAAGTGCTGCGTGCTTGTCGTCGTCGGTCTTCGCCTGGCAAATAAGCTCCAGCACCATTCCAGGTTGGGAGCGTAAGCGGGATTTTGTCATAGCCAATATGACGTGCAACTTCTTCTACTAGGTCTTCTTCAATGCTAATGTCGTTACGAAAACTTGGTGCAAGGAGTCTCCAATGCTCGCCTGCTACTAGGGTAGTTACTTCAAAGCCTAAATCACTTAGCAAGGTTTCTACTTTGCTAGGTTCAACTACTAGACCTGTTAAACCTGCAATTCTAGGGTAATGTAGCTCAATGGTCTTACGGACAATGGGTTGAGGGTAAGCGTCAATCACTTCACTAAGCAATTTCCCTCCAGCAATCTCACAAATTAACTGAACACACCGGTTACTTGCTCTAACACAAGCTTCTGGGTCTGTTCCACGTTCAAACCTATAAGAACCTTCGGTTTTCATATCCAAAGTGCGGGCAGTGCGACGAATTGAAGCAGGAGCAAAATAAGCACTTTCTAATAATACATCTGTAGTCTCTGAAGAAATTTCGCTATATTCCCCTCCCATAATCCCGCCTAGTGCAGAAGGTTTTTCACCATCAGCAATTACTAGCATATCTTCTTGTAACTTGCGCTCTACACCGTCTAAGGTTTTGAGGGTTTCACCCGCCCTAGCAGTACGAACTACAATGCGGCGACCTGTTAAACGATTCAAATCAAAAGCATGTAAAGGATGACCTTGTTCTAACATAACAAAGTTAGTAATATCAGCAATATTATTAATACTACGTTGTCCTAGTGCTTCTAGACGTTTAACTAGCCATTCTGGTGAAGGCGCGACTTTTACACCTCGAATTACTCTTGCTGTATAACGAGGGCAAAGTTCTGGATTAAGAATTTCTACAGAAGTAACGCTAGAAGTAAGTTCGCTGCTCTCTGATAGATTAGCTTTAGGCAAACGTGCTTGAATACCAGAAATTGCGGCAAGCTCCCTAGCCATACCATAATGTGACAATGCATCAGAGCGGTTAGAGGTAACGTCAAACTCAATGATGTAATCATCATTTTGAGGGGTGATATTTTCTGCTGTAAGCCCAACCATTGTTAGCTTTTCAGCTACTTCCTGAGGTGAGTAACTTACATTAATATAGTTTTTTAACCAGTTATAGCTAATCTTCATAAAAATATGGCAATTGATTTATACATCTAGTGAAAAGAAGCCCCCCACTTCAAAACAGGTCGTCTGATTAAGTGAGGGATGAATTTTCAAAACTCCGTTAGGAGTTAAAACCTCGTTAGAGGTAAGTCTATTAGATTAAATAAATAACCATAGAGTAGACCCACATCGCCAATGTTAAGAAGGGTTTAGATGTAAGCATCACTTCCCCTACCCTTAGGGATGTTTAAACACTTACCGCAGGGTTCAGAACTTGTGGAGCATTCTGAAGTGCCTATATATTCCTTCCTAACGTAGTCAGTCACTACCTGCTGACTTAGGCTAATCAACTGGGCTTGCAATCATCTTTCGACTCTTGCAAGCCCCCACTTCAAATTAGCATCGCTCATTAAGTGGGGGTCGTTGACCTAAATTGGGTTAGGAAACGTAAATCACCGGCGAAGAAATGGCGAATATCATCTACACCATAAAGCATAGCTGTCATACGGTCGATGCCAAAGCCAAAAGCAAAACCAGAGTATTTTTGTGGATCAATATTACAGGCACGTAAAACATTAGGGTGTACCATACCGCTACCACCTAACTCAATCCAACCAGAGCCTTTACAAACTCGACAACTAGAATTTTTACTAATGCAGAGATAACAGCTAAAATCAGTTTCTGCTCCTGGTTCAACAAAAGGAAAATAACTTGGGCGAAAACGCAGTTTGATAGGACGGTTAAATAGCTTTTCTAAAAAGGTTTGTAATGTTCCTTTTAAGTCACCCATTGTAATATTTCTACCTACAGTTAAACCTTCTACTTGAAAAAACATAGGGTTATGTGTAGGGTCAGGAGTATCACGGCGAAAAACTTTTCCTGGAGCGATAACCCGAAAAGGTGGCTCACGACGTTGCATAGCATGAACTTGTACATTAGAAGTTTGTGAACGTAATGCTAATTCGTCAGTAACATAAAAAGTGTCCTGAGATTCACGGGCTGGATGTCCTTGCGGAATATTGAGGGCATCGAAATTATAAAAAGTAGTATCAATTTCTGGCCCGTCTTCTACAGAATAGCCCATAGAAACAAAAATATCTTCAATTCTTTGGCGAGCACGAACAATTGGATGTGCGCTGCCCAAAGGAGGACGATGACCAGGAATGGAAATGTCTACTCGTTCTCGTTCTAGAGCTAAAGCTTCAGCACGACGCTTTAGGTTTTCTTGGTGAGAGTCTAGCTCACTCTCAGCATAGTTCTTAAAGTCATTAATTAACTTGCCTGCGTCACGACGCTCATCAGGAGAAAGCTTGCCTAGTTCTTTCATCAACAGAGTTACTTGACCGTTTTTACGAGAAAAGTAATGATCTCGAACACGTTGAAAGTCTGTTGCTTCTAGGATAGTTTCCAAATCAGCACAAAATTGCTTGCGCAGTTCAGAGATAGTCTCTTTCATAATTTTTGTTTAGAACTTAGATGCTAGTGGTTTTACTAGCTAAGTTGCTGATAAAAACAACCTAACTAGTAATATTTTATTGTCGTTTATTAAGCTTTAAGGTGCTATAGCGGCCTTTTTTAGAAGTACCATCAGCGACTTGGAGTGAAGAAATTTTTTCTAACACTTCTTGGTGCTTTTGTAATGCATTTTTAGCCGTTGAAACTAACTCAGTAAAGGTTGCTGTATCATTGAGGGCTAAGGCAGCTAACATTTTTCTATCTAGGTTAATGTTAGAAAGTTTTAGACCATGCATAAAACGGCTATAGCTTAAGCCTTGTGCTTTAGTAGCAGCACTAATACGAATAATCCATAAGCTACGAAAATCGCGTTTTTTCAGCTTACGCCCTACATAAGCAAACTTTAATGCACGTTGAATAGACTCTCTTGCCTGACGATAGAGTTTACTCTTTGTCAGCATAAAGCCTTTAGCTAAAGCTAGAATCCTTTTACGCTTTTGTAGGCGTTTATTTCCACGTTTTGCCCGAGGCATAGTTCCTCCAAAATATCGGGCTTTTTTAGCAACCCTTATAAGTTATAAAGATGTTAATTATTTACGTCCATAAGGAAGCATTGCGTCAACTTTGCCTTGGTCGGCCTCAGAAACATATACATCTATGTCTAAGCTGCGCTTACGTTTAGTAGTTTTTTTGGTCAAAATATGACGAGCATGAGAATGACCACGCTTAAATTTTCCTGAAGCAGTAGAGCGAAATCTTTTAGCTACTCCTTTGTGTGTTTTTAGTTTAGGCATTTTATCTCCCCTGAAAAAGAGTACAGAA
>JAHFUF010000062.1:7252-12784 GCA_023265235.1 Blastocatellia bacterium | reverse complement strand
GCTACATCAGCAATTGACTGCAAGGTTTTTACCATATTGTTAAAAGCTTGCCCAAAAGCATCTTTACCAGATTTAGGATGAATTTCTTGTTTAAGATCCCCTCCAGCAATAGAACTAGCAGCTATTGCCATATCACTTAAGTAGCTTACTACTTCATTCATTGCTGTAAGTAACTCACCTATTTCATCTTTTGAGTCACTTTTTATATTAGTAGAAACATCTCCTCTAGCTAGTTGATTAGCAAGTTCTACTGCTTTTTTTAGTGGACTAGTAATATTATTAATAATTAATACAACTAAAGCTCCACCTAAAATCAATGTCAACAGTCCAATTATTGCTGCAACCCAAACTGTATTAGCATAGCTTTTAGCACGACTAGCTAGTAATTCATCTAGTGTGACTGAACTAGTATCATAAAGACTACTTATAGAGCTAGATGTTTTTGTAGCAAACGAAAAGTAATCATTACTAGAAATATCGATTGTTGTAACATTAACCAATCTTTTATCTAATACATCAAGAAATTGATTTATAGAATTTGTGCTTTCACTAACTGATGCACCAACTTTAGATCTAACAATTGGGTTTTTACCATTAGCAACATCAAAATTTCGCCCAAAACTATCTCTAAGCGCAGCAATTTTATCCATTAATATAGCTAGTTTTACTCTCTCATTTGGGGTTAGAGTTTTACGAGTAATTCCACCTACACTAATACTTTTAGCTTGCTCCATACTTTCAAACAAGCTTGGTATTCTAGCTGTATTAGTATCCATTAAATAGTATGTATCTAGTTCTGGGTCTAGAATTAAAGTAGAAGTATCAGCAGCATGAGCAATTAAAGCTAAAAGATCGACTGTTAGCTGGTTATATAAAGCATAATTTTCATCTGTTTTTAGCCCACTACTTTTGTCTTTTATATTCTTCCAGCTATTTTTTACTGCCCCTAATTTCTCATTAGTCTTAAGTTCAATTGCTAGACGAGAATTAACTTCATCTAAATCCCCTAAGTGTTTATCAATAGCTGCAATTTTGCTTGAGAGTTTAGATTGAAAAGAAGCATCACCATTAAGCAAAGCAGCAGAGATTACCATTGTATCTTCTACATCTACTAGCAATACTTTTACGGCATTTATATATTCAACACCCATTCTTTCTTTGTTAGCAACATTAATATTTGTAGCAAGTTGATCAAAGAGCAGGTAAGAGAGAAAAAATAAAGGGATCACAAAAACTGAGCTAAGCATTAAAAGTTTTCTACTAATACTAATTTTTTTTAACATAAGTTTTTTGCCTTAAGCTAACAAATTAAACCCAGCAATTTATTGCTGGGTTATTATAGAAGGTTTCTAAAACTATTAAAATCAACAACTACAAAATTATAAATCTTTAAGAAATTTAACGTAGTTCATAAGTACAAAAAACTAATCTTAGTTGTCCTAATAGGGCTAATGTGACTTAAGTGCTTTTATTTTTCAATAACTTACAAAACAAACTACACAGATACCACTTAAGACTTAAAGTCAACTCATCTTAAGTTGACTACTTAACTCATATTCTCATAGGCATTACTACATATTTATAATCATAAATAGAAGTGTGTTTTGGCCTTAGTTGCGCTTGGCTATTAACATCCTTAAATTCTAGATAAATTTCCTCTGTGCCTACAGATTGCAGAAAATCTAGCATGTAAGAAGAGTTAAAACCAACATTAATTTCTGGCCCATCATAAGCGGTTAAAAGGCTTTCCTCCGCTTTACCTACTTCACTACTTTGAGAAGTTATTTCTGCTACACCATCAGAAATACGTAATTTAATACCTCGACTCTTTTCGTCCGCCATCAAAGCAGCACGCTTAATAGCTGAGGAAAAATCACTAGTAGGAAATGTCATTGAAAGCTTGATTTCTTTTGGCATAACTAGTTCATAATTTGGAAACTGTCCTGATAAAGTGCGTGAAATCAAAACCCTATTACCAACATTAAAAAACAAATGGTTCTCATCTTTGTCAAACATTACCATTTCTGGCTGTTTTTGGTGGTCTTTATCATCTTTGCTCTTATCATCTTTACTTTTAGAGGAGGCTTCGCCTAAGTCTGTTAACATTTTTAATAGCTCATTTAAGGTTTTTCTTGGTACTAGAACCTTAAAATCTTCTATTTGACCGTTATCAAAATTCTTTTGTTCAACATAAGCTAGCCTATGCCCATCAGTAGCAATCATACGTGCAGAACCTTTTCCAATCATAAACTGAGCACCATTAAGCGCAAACCGCTGGGATTCTTCTTGAGTAATGGCATAAATAGTATGTTCAATTAAATAGCGTAGTCCATCAACAGGAAAAGAAAGCTTAGTAGCTTTTGGCTCAGGAACAGATGGAAATGCTTCTTCTGGTTGGCCAACAATACGATACTTGGATCTTTCACATTTAAGCTCTGCCCAAGATTGCTCATCTTTTTTTATTTGTATTTCTGAGTCTGGTAAGTTGCGCACAATTTCAAAGAGCTTGCGAGCATGAATCAACATAGTCCCTGGTACTTTTACTTCTGCTTCACATTGGCAACGAATAGAAACATCTAAGTCGGTGGCAATAATTTTTATTGCGTCTTTGCCATCAGATTTTATTGCAATGTTTTGCAAAGCAGGAATAGTATTTTTTTTCTCTATTACACCCTGTACAAATCCTAACTCTTTTTGTAGGTTGCTTTTCTTTACTGTAAACTCCACTTTTTTTACTCCTATTCAGAAAGATCTATTGTAATTAAATAAACAAAACCCTTAATTTTTATTTATCCACAGCTACTGATCCGGATCCTTATTTAAACATTTAATTTAACTTTTAGATCTAGGATTAGTAATAGGTGCTGTGGAAATGTGGAAATCTTTTTATAACTAATTGTAAAATAACAAGTTAAACTTAGAAGATCTTGTGAGATCTATTGTGGATCCTTATGTGTGAAACTTTTTGATCTGTGGATCCTTTTTCTGATCTGTGGATTTTTTCACAGGTTCCACTAGGGATCCAAAAGGACGTTTTAGGAAAACTCTGCTAACTTTATTTCAATGAACTAGTTAGGCTGTTAATAAGCCTGTGGAAATCTCGATCAGTTTCATACAAAGATGCTATTTTACTAACACTATGCAAGACAGTTGTGTGATGTTTACCGCCAAATTCCCTACCGATCTCTGGTAAGCTAGCTTTAGTCAGAGTTTTACACAAATACATTGCTACTTGTCTTGGGATGGCAATATTTCGAGCATTATTTTTTGATTTTAGATCATTGATCTTTAACTTGTAATGGTTAGCAACTATTTTTTGGATCATATCTATCGAAGTCCCACGATCATCTTCATCAATAATATTTCTTAATACTTCTTGGGCTAATTGTAATGTAATAGGTTGTTTTTTTAGTGATGAATAGGCTACTAGGCGGACTAAAGACCCTTCTAATTCACGCACATTAGACTTTATTTTACTAGCAATAAAAAGTGCTACTTCATTATCTAGCTCGATTCTTTCTATTTCTGCTTTACGCCTTAAGATTGCCACTTTTGTTTCTAAATCAGGTGCTTGAATATCAGCTAGCAGCCCCCATTCAAAACGTGAATGCAACCGTTCTTCTAAAGTAGGGATTGATCTTGGTGGACAATCAGAAGAAATTACAATTTGTTTTTGTGCGTCATATAAAGCATTAAATGTATGGAAAAATTCTTCTTGAGTTCTTTCTTTACCAGCAATAAACTGAATATCATCAACAAGTAACACATCTATAGAACGGTATTTTTCGCGGAAGTTTAAGGTTTTATCATAGCGAATAGCGTTAATTAGCTCATTCATAAATTTTTCCGCTGAGATATAAACTAACCTTAAATGACGGTTACGTAAGCGAATAGTATGTCCAATAGCATGCATTAAATGGGTTTTTCCTAAACCCACACCACCATAAAGAAAAAGAGGGTTATAGGCTTTTGAAGGCGAAGCTGCAACAGCTTGAGCCGCAGCATGAGCAAACTGATTAGATGAACCAACAACAAAGTTTTCAAACAAATATTTTTGATTAAGCGGAGTTTCAATAGTCTCAATATCGACAAACCTAGTACTGACAAAATCATCTACTTGGTTATCATCAGAGTTTTTGTAAATAATGTCTGTATTAGCTTTTTCTGCGGTTTCATAAGGGTAGTTTCTATTTAAATCATAGTTATGTAAGGCTTTGCCTCTTTCATTAAAATTAAATATTATTCGATAACCATTTAGTCCTAATTTTGTTAAAGCTTCTAATAAAACACCAGAGTAATTATCCATTATCCAGTTTTCAAATACTCTATCAGGAGCAGTTACATAAATAACGTTAGTAGTGTTAGATAAAAAAACTACTGGTTGAAACCAAGTCTCAAAACTTTGGGAGTTTACCTTTTCTTTGACTAAAGAAAGAATCGATTCCCAAAGATTTGTGCTACTTTTTGTGCTCATAAACTATTTTCCTAATCCATTACAGCAACACCCTTACTTAAATAGCGTTAGGGTAATTAAATTAGAGTTATATTTTTAATCTTAATAACCGAGAATGATTTGGTTTATTATAAAAGAGAAATGTTTCTCAGGATTTCCACAGCCTCCTATTCTTATGAAATTAGTTGGTTGTGAAGAAATAAGAGGTCTATTTTCAAATAATTAAACTGTGGAAAATATGTTTTCCGAACAATTTCGAGATTAGCATATCGATCAAATAGTTTGCAATGAAATTTAACAGAAAGGAAACAAAACGTCTTTTTCTTAACCAAGTCTTTTTTTATAGAAGTATTTTTATCAAGATCTTAGGCAAAATAAAAATTTCCACCACATAGATAGGGATTTTTACGATTTGTTGGCAGATCTCTTTATTTTTTTGATCCATTGAAGGTAAGAAAGCATTGAATAATAGGAGCAAAACTTTTATTTTAATGTTTTAATGTAAGGGTCTATATTTAACCTAAGCCTATTTAGGGTTGTCTTTATGGTGGGAAAAGTGCAAATACCTTTAATAGAGTTTGCTAGAAAGTTTAATAAAGAAATAACAGAAATTTTTTTTTCTTTAACAAAACGTTACTCAGTTACCAAAGAGGTTTTTACTAGCTCTCTTTGTTTAATCACGGATAAATATTTGTTAAAAAATGCTGAGGATGCTTCAGATAGAGGTGTAATAACTTTCCTAATGCAATTAAATTCTCAGGAACTATGTTTTGCTATTGCTTGTGCCCAAGGAGATGAAAGTGCTTGGGATGAGTTTATGCGAGACTATCGTAGTTTTTTACAAGCTGTTGCTCGGCAATTAACTCGTAATGAAACTCAAGCAGAAGAATTAGTAGAAATTGCCTGG
Source organism: Blastocatellia bacterium (assembly GCA_023265235.1). Taxonomy (GTDB): domain Bacteria; phylum Acidobacteriota; class Blastocatellia; order Chloracidobacteriales; family JADJPF01; genus JADJPF01. The sequence continues at coordinate 7,424 of JAHFUF010000062.1, read as the reverse complement.
AGTGAACTCTATGGACTGCGTGAAGTAGAAGGAAAACGCATTAGCAAATTTTCTGCTTACTCAGGCAAAGGCTCTCTAAAAGGCTGGTTACGAGCCGTATTATTCCAACTCTTTGTTGATCGTCATCGCCGCCAAAGCAGATATGTTCAACCAGAAGAAGAAAACGATCTTG
>JAHFUF010000062.1:0-7242 GCA_023265235.1 Blastocatellia bacterium | reverse complement strand
GATCTTGAACGTTTGGCTGCTCCTGTAATGCATTCTTCAAAGAAAACTGATCTTTCAGAACGCTATCAAATTGCTACACATAAAGCTTTAGCTCAAGCTATTATTTCGCTAGAACCTCGTATGAAAATAATACTGAATTACTATTATTACGATAATTTGACCTTAAAACAAATAGGGCAGATTTTTGCTGTGCATGAAGCAACTGCTAGTCGTTGGGTAGCGAGAATTCAACAAGCTATTCGACAAGCTGTCGAAAAATTTCTTAAGCAAGAATATAGGTTTAATAGTGTTCAAATCAAAGAGTGCTTAGAGTATGCTGCCCAAAGTGAAGGAATAGATATAAAAAGCCTATTAGCCGAAACAGAACCACCAAATCATGGCTCATAAGAAAAATTAAATTCTCTTTGCAAGTTTTCTAGATTTCTACGTTCCGTAAGGGCAAGTGATGAGCACGTACTGTTCATACTATTTAACTACTTCAATATTAAAGATTAATTACCCCTGATTCAGCAATAAAAAGTCTAAAGAGGGAAAAATGAAAGACATAAAAGACAAGCAAATGGATTTACAAATGGATAAGGCATTGCGTAGCCATTTGAAACATAACCCACTGGAACAAACTATAAAATGTGATGGGTTTGACACAGATCTAGCAACAGCTTATGCAGAAAGAACTTTAGCCAATCTAGAATTAAAACGTTATGAAAGCCATTTAGCTCATTGTAAGAATTGTCGTCAAATGACTGCTGAATATATACTCCTCTTTGCTGATGAACTACCTGCTATTGAGGAAGTTAAAGACATTAAAGACATTAAATCAGAGCTTGTTGAAACAGAGGTTACACAAGTTTCTAAAGCGACTAAAGAAAGTGGTCTTAGTGGTCTTGGTTGGTTAGGTGTTAAAGAATGGCTTTTTGGCACTCAAGTACGTTGGGCTTTGGCAGCTTTGTTAATACTCTTTATTTCTGGCGCGGTTTGGATGTTTTCTACTAATAGAGCTACTGATAAAACTAATAATCAAACAGCAGGTACTGAAACAAAACCTAACATAGACAAAAATACGCAACAACCAAATAACTCTACAATAGATAACTCACAAGCATCACTAAATAATGGTACTAGTTCAGTAAAACCTACTCCACAACTTACGCCTGATAATAATTTGGTTAAAGTACCAGAACAAAACAAAGGTGTAAATAAAAATAATACAATACCTATACAAAATGGTGTAAATAATCAAGAAAAACTTGAGGTAGCAAATAAAGAAAGCAATTCAGTGAAATTACCTGCTATAGGAAAAGAAGATAATTTGCCTGACATAGCTAATAATAAAGGGGCTACGCCATTACCAATTGGAGATCCTTTACAAATACCCCCACCTCCAACAACAGACATTGCACAAAATACAGAAAAAAATACTCCAAAAGATTCTACTACTAATAGTGGTTCAACAAAACCTCCTAAAAATGGTGCAGAATTTGGTTTAGGCATAGCAGAGACTGTTAAGGAGAAAAAATCTATTGGAGGAAAAATTTTTTTACTAAAAAGTGGCGTGTGGGTTGATCAAGAATATGTAAATAGCACTAAGACAAATAGCTTGAAAAGGTTTGAACTTAAAAAAGGTAGTCAAGCTTACCAAAAAACACTTATAGATAATCCAACACTCAAAGCCTATTTTGACCTAGGTACATCTGTGACAGTAGTTTACAAGGACATAGTTTATATGGTTAGTAAGTAGAATTATATGGTTAGTAAATAGAAACAAACTAATTTGTTAAAATCATCATCCTAGTAAAACTTGTTAATAAAGCAATATTTCCAACACAAACTTAATTTTTCGGCAATTTTTCGTTTCTATCTAGTTACAAACAGGTTTCTACAGGTATTCTATTTGACAGTTAATGATAGGCAAGACTAGAATTAGGAAACGTTTCATTATTAAGGAGATTTTTATGCTTGGTGGCCTTGGCCCTACTGAACTCATAATTATTGGTGTTATCTTAGTAGTACTTTTTGGAGGTAAAAAGATTCCTGAACTTGCTTCTGGATTAGGCGCAGGAATTAGAAATTTTAAGAAAGCAATGAGCGAAGATGAAGAAGCTGGTAAAGAAAAAGTAGCGCGCCTCGAAGAAACTACCCCCAAACAACTAAAGTAATTAGTATGGGGCCGCTACTTGGTATTAAGCCCAGTAAGTAGCTTTTATTAGCTACATCTTAAAGGCCCTTAAGATTTCCTTTTGTTCATTATTGCTTAGAGTTGAAAGCTTTTTATGGAAGTGTTAGACTGACGCTTCCTAATTATTTAATCATCATAAAAATTGGAGAAATAAGCTTTGGGTTTTGCTAGAACACTATGGACAATCACTAGGCGGTTGTTAGTGCTAGCGATCCTATTTATAGCTTTTGTTGGCAGTACTCTAACCTCATTTTATCTCTCTCGGGGTAAAGAAGTTACTGTACCAAAGGTGGTTGGCAAAAAACAAAGTGATGCTGTTCGTATTGCTCAAACATCAGGACTTCAGGTAGATACGATAGAAATCATTGATGAATCTTCACCTACAGATGTTATTCTTCGCCAAGAACCAAAAGCTGGTATGGTGGTTAAACAAGGTTATACAGTAAAAATTTACTTAGCTCGTGGAAAAAACTAATCCTAAAATTATTTTATACTTTAATTAAACCATCTAGGGGATTTTAGTTATGAATATACAAATTGCTCCTTCCATATTGTCAGCAGACTTTACCCGTTTAGGTGAACAGGTTAAAGAAGTAGAAGCTGCTGGAGCGGGCATCTTACACGTAGATGTGATGGATGGACATTTTGTTCCTAACATTTCTATTGGTATACCTATAGTAGAATCTTTAAGACCTATTACTAGGCTACCAATTGATACCCACTTAATGATTTCTGAGGCAGACCGCTATATTGAACGTTTTGCCAAAGCTGGTGCAGATATGATTTCTGTCCACGTTGAAGCTGTTCCTCATCTGCATCGTAGCCTAGACTTAATTCATAGTCTTGGTTGTAAAGCTGGAGTAGTACTTAATCCAGGAACTGCGCTTTCTTCTCTAGATGAAATATTACCCTATACAGATTTTATTCTAATTATGTCTGTAAACCCTGGTTTTGGTGGACAAAAGTTTATTAAAAGCTCTATTCAAAAAATTGCTAACCTACGAAAAATGATTAAGGATCGTGGCTTAAATGTTCATATCGAAGTAGATGGTGGTGTGGATATGACTACAGCCCCTTTGGTTACAGAAGCTGGTGCGGAATGGTTGGTCGCTGGCTCAGCAATTTTTTGCGCTCCTTCGCCTGGTGAAGCCGTGAGAGAAATGCAAAAGGTTGCAAGTCAACCTTTTTCTATTTAATTTATTCTATTTTCTAAATTAAAAAAGTTTTATTTGGGGTATATTAACAATGAAATTAGCAAGATTTTTTACTTTATTTATTGTCCTAATGTTAGTCTTTTCTGTTGGTGCTTGTAGTTCTAAGAAAACTGCTAAACTTGCTGTGTCTGATAATGCAGATCAGCCGCGTGATGGGCGTGATAGAGAGCTTTTTGAAGAAGCTTTGAAGGAAATGCAAAAGAAGCGTTATGAACAAGGTAGGCTCTTAATTAATACATTGGTTACTACTTATGGTGATAGCCCACTCTTGCCTATGGCTAAGCTTACTATTGCTGATTCTTATTATCGTGAAGGTGGTACTCCTAACCTAGTTCAAGCTGAAGCAGAGTATCGTGATTGGTTACAATTTTTTCCAAACCATGAGCTAGCACCAGAAGTTTTAGTTAAAACTGCGGAAATCCACCTACGCCAAGTTCAAACCCCTGACAGAGAACAAGAACATGCACTCAAAGCAGAAAAAATTCTTCTAGATACCACTCGCCGTTTTCCACAAACTAAAGACAATGCCAAAATAAAAGAATACTTGGAGTTGGTACAAGAAAAACTCGCCACTCATGATTTAGGAGTAGCAAGGTTTTATTTTGAAAGACGTGATGCATGGAAAGCAACTGAGTCTAGATGCTTAGATGTTGTCAATAAATATCCTAATTACACAGACTTAGATATTGCTCTTTGGTATTTAGGACGTTCTTTAGAAGAGCAAGAAAATACTGAAGATGCTTCTAAATATTTTGCTCGCGTTGTACGTGAGTTTCCTAGCAGTAAATACCGTGATGCTGCCGCAGAAAAATTAGAACGTTTTGGTAAAGCTATTCCAGATCCAGACCCTGATGTCCAAGAAAGAATTGCTGATCGTCGGTCAATGATGGCAAGGGTAATGGAGAGTTTCTTTGGCCCAACTGTTGCCGTTTCTAAAGAAGGAATTCTTCTAAAAGAAGGCGATAAGATTGATGAATCTACTTATGCTTTGATTAGTAACGCTTCTCGTAATACGGGCACTTCTCCTAATAGTCAAGGTAGTAGTATTGGTACTAAGCCATCTACAGCTAATCCTTCTAATAGTGAAGCCTCAAGTGGTGGATCTGATAATAGTGGAGATGCTAATCAGCCTAAAATAAAAGAGAAGAAAAAAAGTAAAAAATCTAAAGAATAAATAATGTTAGGGTTTTAGGTGATTTTGTTATTTGCCTAAAAGTCGTCTTATTTCAATTATTTGAGAAATAAGAAACCTTGACAGACAATGGTAAGAATGTTAGCTTAGTTTTTAATAGCGAAATTTTAGTTGACTTTTAATAAATGGATTTTGATTTTTAACCTAACGCTACAGAGGAAAGTTTCTCTGTAGCGATTTGCATTTAGAATGCACCATTAGTTGTGGTAGAAAAATCTAGAATTCAATATCTCGTAGGAGGATAGGATGGGGCGTAAGATCTTACTTGCCGATGATAGTATTACTATACAAAAGGTTGTTAACTTAACCTTTTCTGATGAAGGAATAGAGGTTATTACTGTAGGAAATGGAGAATTGGCAGTAAGAAAAATGAACGAAGTAAGGCCAGATATTGTGCTTGCAGACATTTATATGCCTGGCAAAAATGGCTACGAAGTTTGTGAGTATGTTAAGACTAACCCACAATTTGCCAACATCCCAGTACTTTTATTAGTAGGTGCTTTTGAGCCTTTTGATCCTGCTGAAGCTGTGAGAGTTAAAGCAGATGGACATTTAACAAAACCTTTTGAGTCTCGTGCTTTAGTTGCTACAGTATCAAGGCTTTTGTCTAATGCTCCACCACTAGCAATCCCTTTTTCATCACCCTCTATTGCTACGCCTCTATCACAAAGCTGGTCTGCGCCTCCACCCGATGCTACTACTACAAAGCTTTCTTCTGAAGTAACCGAAAAGTTTCAGTCAAACTTCGCTAATGAATACAAAAAGCCAGAATTGTTTAAGGCTAGCCCAGTAATCCCAATACAGGCTAGTCCAGCTAGTCCAATAACTCCAATACAAGCTAGCCCAGTTTTTTTTGATAACCTCTCTTCAACACCTGGCCCAACCGAAGAAATGTTTTCACCCGCTTCTCAGCAAACTTCAAGTTATACTTCTCCTGCATCAAACTTTGTCGATAAGGTTTTTGCTTTTGACAACAATGAGTTTAATAACTCACCAGTAAATATGTCTAATGAACAAGCATCGGATAATGATCAGCTAGAGATTGATAGAGGGCCAGTATTTGACTTAGATGCTCCACCAGCAAATGATCCTGCCTTTGAGCTAGATCTTAATGATATTGCCTATACTACTGCTGAACAAAATATTCCATCACCTACTGTTAATGAGTCAGCATCTTCTAGGACAAGTGTTGAAAAAGGTTTTGACTTAAATGAGCCAATTTTTGATTTAAGTCAAGTACAACAAAATCAACACCCTGCCCAATCGGAAGGAATGAATCTAGATGTTCAAGATGATCCTTATGAATCTACTCAAATAATGGGGTCAGCTTCTCGTAGAGAATTACAAGCAGCTTATGCAGCCTATTCATCTGCTGAAGAGGAGAAAGCAGATAAAAGTGAGTCTTCTTCACAATTAGAACTTGATGTTGATTTAACTAGTGATCAATCTTCTGGATATAATCAAGAACAAATTGTCTCTTCAAATTATCCAGATAGCACATCAGAAATACATTATGATGATTTTACTCCACTAGATTTAGAACCTTTAGAGGAAGTAAACACTCCTCATAGTATTCTACCAAATGTAGCAACAGATGAATTGCCTGCTATTAATGACGAATATGTTTTAGAACCGACTTCAGATATAAAAAAGGAACCTCTATTAGCTCAATATGATGTTGCTTCATCATCAACCCTAGCTTATCAAAGTGCACCACCATTACCAACCATGGCTTATCCACCTGTTTCAATAGCTTCTTACACTGAAACTCCTAACTATCCTGTTGATGATAGTTTAAGTGTGGCACATATTATTGGCTCAAATGACAATCCTCAAATAACAACAGAAACAAGCGAGCCACTCCCACAAGCACAAAATTTTGAATTTCAACTACCTGTGGATTCTACTAGTGCAGTAGAGTTACAAGATACTACTATTGCACAACCCCCTGTTTTTGAGTCATTTGCAGAACCAGTAACAGAACAAACAGAGCAAACAGAGCAAACAGAGCAAACAGAGCAAATAGAACCAGTAGCAGAGCAAATAGAGCAAATAGAGCAAACTAGTTCTTCTAGTTATTCTTATCAACCAACCTACTCTGAGCCTGTAGAAGAGCAAGCTATTTTAGAGACCTCAGACACAGGGTTTGCTCCTTCCACTCCAACTCCCTATAACTTAGAACAGTCTTCATCAGAGTTAGAAATAGAAGAGACTTCTTCTCAGTTAGAACTAGAACCAGAACCAGCACAATACTATTTGGAAAATGAATCTGCCTATTCTTCTGCTTATTCTGATGAACCGCTTGCTGATTTGGTAACACCAGAATTAGAAAACCAGCCTGATTATACTCCCTCCTATTACCAATCTAATTATCAAGAACAAGTACCTACAGATGATATATTAGAAGAAGAGCCTTCAGTACCAATTGCAGAAATAACAGGAATGGCAGCAGCTAATTTATATCAACCACCATTATTACCAGTGCCACCATTACCACTAGTGCCGCCAATACCAGAATTACCTACTATGCCGCCTGTTTTGCGCTCTACCCCACGCTCAGACTTACCCACATTACCCTCGATGCCCGCACTTGTTGAACCAATACCAGAGCCACCAATGGTTAGCCAGCCAATTGCTATGGCTACTCCAGTAGCAATTAC
>JAHFUF010000603.1 GCA_023265235.1 Blastocatellia bacterium | reverse complement strand
TACCTCTTTCCATAAAGCTTAGGGAAGCATTAGCTAAAGAACGTAAAAAATGGAGTTTATACTCAGGGTTACTAGGGTCTTCACTTAATGCTAGTGCATATTGTTCGGCTGCTAAATCCCATTGTTGGGCAGATTCAAATTTACGTCCTTTCTTAAATTGTTTTCCACCTCCACCTGCTAATGCTATAGGAGCAAGCAGTATCACCATTAGTACTATAGCCATGACGCGCTGGACGATCTCGTATTTTTTCATAAGTTAAAACTCCACTTTAGTTGCTGCCTTTTTAGGCAAAATAAATTTAGCTATTTGTTAATTTTATAGGATAAAGTCATCTGCTTTCACGTTGATGAGAAAGCTAAGTTCCAAAAACTCTGGTATTATTCAACAAAGGTTACCCGATTAATTTCGCGTAAAGTAGAAATACCACGAAAAACTTTTTTTACCGCAGATTCACGTAAGCTAGTCAATCCTTCTTCTCTAGCAGCACGGCGCACTTCTGAGCCTGGGCGACGTGCAAGGATCAATTCGCGAATACTATCGGTAACATCTAGTAGTTCGTGAATCGAAGTTCGACCACGATAACCAGTAAAATGACATTCTTCACACCCTACTTGCTCATAAAAAACTTGATTACGATACTTGTCAGGGTTTAATGCTGACTCAATCAATTCTTGATCTGTTGGTTGATGGAAGCGCTTGCATTTGCTACAAAGAATTCTTACTAGTCGTTGTGCTAATACACAATTAAGTGAACTAATAAAGTTATATGGTTCAACTCCCATGTTAAGGAAACGTCCAATAACATCAATAACATTGTTAGCATGCACAGTAGTAAAAACCAAGTGACCTGTAAGTGCTGATTGAATAGCAATTTGAGCGGTTTCTGAGTCGCGAATTTCCCCTACCATGATTTTATCAGGGTCGTGACGTAAAATGGAGCGTAACCCACGAGCAAAAGTTAAACCTTTTTTCTCGTTTACTGGTATTTGGGTAATCCCACGTAGCTGATATTCTACAGGGTCTTCAATAGTAATAATTTTATCTTCTTCGTTGCGAATTTCGTTAAGTGCGCCATAAAGAGAAGTAGTTTTACCTGATCCTGTTGGGCCAGTAACCAAAACCATTCCATAAGGTTCAGTAATAAAACGGCGAAAACGTCGCAGGTCTTCAGGTTCAAAACCAACTACGTCAAGGTTTAGTTCTTTAAAAGATTCATTTATTTGCTCTTTATCCAAAATACGGATAACAGCGTCTTCTCCATGTATTGCAGGCATAATTGAAACACGAAAATCAATCAAGCGGCCACGTAGTCGAACACGAAAACGTCCATCTTGAGGTACGCGACGTTCAGCTATGTCAAGTTCAGACATAACTTTAATACGGGAAATAATTGTTTGATGGTGTTGAATATCAATAGGATCAGCCGCTTTATAAAGTGCTCCATCAATACGGTATTTAACAAAGACTGCTGTGTCGCCTGTTTCAATGTGAATATCTGAAACCCTGCGTTCTAATGCGTTGAGTACAATAGTGTTAACTAGTTTGATAATTGGAGAGGTTTCTTCTGTTAGCCTGGCAAGGTCTAGTTCTGTTTCTCCTTGTTCGGTTTCTTTTACCAACATCATTTCTAGAGATTGAGTAGCGTCTTGTAGGACTCTTTGAGAGGCATTTTCCCCACGTTTTAGGGTATGTTCTATCGCAGCACGAGTAGCAACAACAGTCCTAATTTTAGTTTTTAATTTTGAAGCAAGCTCATCAATTAAATCTAGGTTAGTTGGATCAGAAATAGCAATGATTAGAGCATCTGCTTCGCGTGTAATAGGTACAAACGCACTATTTATCATTAAATTAACAGGCATGCTGTTAAGCAGGTCATGATCTAGCTGATGGGTTGTAAGATCAATATATGGAAGCCTATAGCGTCTGGCTAATTCTCTAGCTTCTTGTTGTTCTATATTCATCCTATCTTCGGGACGAAGAGGAACTGTTTCTTTAGGGGCTACTGTTTGCTCTGCAACTTTTGACATAATACTCCTACAAGCATTTGGGTAAAGATTAATGCGCTGTTTGATTTTTCATTAATTCTAATATAGGTAAATACATAGCTAGTAATATTGCCATTACTACTGTACCCATAACCACTAGAATTATTGGCTCAATTAAAGCAGTTAAACTAGTTATTTTTACATCAAGTTCTGAATCAAAAAAGTTTGCTACTTCGTCTAACATTTCTCGTAAAGACCCTGCTTTTTCACCTACACCAATCATATCTATTGCTAATGGAGGTAACCAGCCACTTTCACTTAAGCTTTCTGTGAAGGGTTGACCAGCGCGAAGCTTAGTAATAATTGCCAGTGTTGTTTTTCTTAGGTGACGGTTTGTTACCGATTCGCTAGCAATTTCAAATGATTCAAGTAATGTGATACCGCCGGCTAGCAAGGTTGCCAAACTACGGCAAAGTTGTGATGTAGTATGTTGTCGAATTAGTTCACCAAGAAGAGGCAATTTAAGAATCCATTTATCTAGTGTATAACGCCCTTGTTCAGTACGTCGCCAAATTGAAGCTGCAATTATTAGTATTATTAGTGGTGGGCCAATAATAAATAGATTATCGCGAGTGGTATTAGCTATTGTTACTACTACTTGTGTTATCCAAGGTAATTTGTTGTTACTACTTTCATAAAGAGTCGCAAATTTAGGGATAACATAGGTTGTCATTAATATAATTAGCCCTATTGAAGCTACAATCAAAATTGTTGGGTATACCAAAGTTTTTTTCAGTTTTCTACGTAACTCTGTAATAGTTTTTGTATAAGCTACATAGCGAAGTAGTACATTATCCAAATCACCAGATCTTTCGCCTGCTAGGATTGATGCAGTATAGAGACGAGGGAATATAGTGTTATGTGCTGCAAAAGCTTCTGAAAGGGCAGTTCCACTGCGAATACGTCTTTCGACATCTTCTAAAACGCCTCGAAAATAACTAGCTTTTTGTCTATTAAGTAAGATACCTATTGCTTGTAATATTGGCAGCCCAGCCCTTAGCATAGCGGAAAGCTGTTGGTTAAACATTAAAAACTCATCAATGCTAAATTGGTTTAAGGTAATATTTCTGGAAAATATTCCTTGATCATCAGGCTTAGCAATAGAAAATATTCTATATCCTTCGCGTTCTAAACGAGCACGCAATTCGGCTATAGCTTCTGCTTCATAATTACGAGTTACTACTTCTCCATTAGGAGTACCAAGGCGACATACAAATTCTGGCATATTATTTATTTAATTCACTGGAGTTAATAGAAATAGAAACTATCCTATTTTTGTTTAATAAATTACTATTTATAGCATAAATAGACACATTTGGCTATTGGCTGAAATAGCGAAAATTTTGAAAATTTTGGATAACTTGTTAACAGTTGTTTGATCAAATGACACGCAATAGTTAAGAAAAGGTTCCCAATTCTCTTTTATCAATTCTTTTTTGTTAAATATTAAAGCTAACTAGTTCTTCGTTATTGCCAAAATGAACTTTTGTTTCTAGTCGTGGGGTTTGAGCCACAATCTGGCCATTTTTGATTACCCAAAGGGCTGAAGGCAATAAACGTAAAACGTCAAACTCGTCATAAGCATCTAGCACAACTAAATTAGCTAGATGGCCAGCTTTAATTTCACTACTAGAAATACCTAAGGCTTTGGCGTTATTATAGGTAATCATATCTAATACCGCGCTTTGCTCGTCGCGACCGCTCATTTGGCACATATGTAGCAAGACAAAGGCAGCTTGAAGCATCTGCCCTCGCCCTAATGGATACCAAGGATCCATAATTGAATCATGCCC
>JAHFUF010000061.1 GCA_023265235.1 Blastocatellia bacterium | reverse complement strand
CCCAATACAACGCCAAGACATATCTTGATAAAGCTTGGGGTCAAATTGCTGTGCTGGAACTATTATTGGCATTCCTATAATCACTAATAAAATACAAACCATTAATAAAAACAAAGATTTAGTCATAATATACCTAATATACCTAAGAATTTTGTTAAGTTTGGGGAATTGCTCAAAAGCCAGTTTTGGAATAGGTGCTCCACTCAAAATAAACGTATCAATTTTATTATCAAGGCGCAATGGAATAATTCCATTCTCCATGAAATTTAATAGTGAGTAATCCTAGAAAATAACTCTAGAAAGTAATCCTAGGAAGCATAGTAAGCATAATCTGGGTGTGACAAAATAGCTTGTACTTTTCTTAAAGAATAGCTAGCAAAAAAAATTGCCCCTAACACAAACCCTAGCGAGGCATAATAATTAGCAAATATATGGCTAAGAAAGTACCCTAAAAATAAGTTGATTAATAGACCAGGGATTATGGCTTTTAAGACTAAAGTAGGCCGAGCAAGACTAAATAAAACCATGCTATTTAATAAACCTACTGTAAAAATAAAGTACCCAACTAAGCCAATAATTGCTATTTCAAGCGTTTTACTAGTTAAAATATATTTATGAAAAATAAAAAAAACTATTGAACTACCTAAAAATAAATATATAAAAAAAACTATTAAAATTATTAATAAATAGTATTTATATAATTTGTTTGATAGCTCAACAATATTAGTTATAGAAACCTCTTTTGCTTTTCTATACCAATAATGCATAAATTTATAATGTAAATATTCAGTGATAGCAATTAAGATTAAAAAATTTAATAAAGCTAGATCCATCCCTGTTTTATATTCTAAATTCAAAGCAAAATTTAACCCTGAGGAAAAAGAAATAGCCGATCCTGCTGTAATACGATCTGCAAATAAGAAACTAAAATATGCTAGACCATAACAAAAATATGGAGCTAAAGAATAAACTAGCACAGGAAAGCGAGGCATCTGCATTTTTGCAGTATCTTTATCTTTATTCCTACTATATTCAAACCTTATTGCTATGAGTCCAATAATTAAAACCAAACTACAAACCAGCGCAGCTATTTGCCCAATTAATACATTTATGCCTAAATAAGTTAATACTACAAAGGCTATGCCGCTAATAATGAAAATTAAGGGAATATACCAGACAGGTTTTTGTAAAGAAATTATTGCGCATAACATCCAAAGTAAACTTAAAAACAAATAATAAATAGCAGCAATAATTAAATATTGATCAGGAAACAAGCTACGATAAAACCCCAGTAACAGACCAATAAAACCTACAATTATAGTAGCAGAAAGCCCCATAATTATAAATTGCCCACAAGTTTTTTTTGCTAGCTCTATTTCTCCTAAGTTGAGATAAACCTGTCCTCGCCTAGCAATTATTTGGATAAACCCCCCGCTAACAATTAAACTCATCATCAGGGCTAGGCTTAGAGGAGCAGCTAAATCAGGCGGCAAAACAGAAACAGTACGGTTAAAACTACTATGTTCTAATATAAACATTGCTATCCAAGGAATAGCATAGATAAAACTATGAGAAAATTGCTCAAAAAAATAATAAACCTCTTTGCTAAAGGTTTTCCATCCAAAAGAAGGCTGATTAGTATTTTTAGGAAATTCTGTATCTATAAGTTGCTGATAAATATACTGTCCAAGTAATAAAACATTTGGAAAACCAAATTCTGCTTGGACAATATAGTCAGTATAGCCTAAGGATTCTATAATAGCTGTTATTTCCCAATAATTTAATGGATGAGGGTTAATTTCAATTATAGCTTGGGTTATTTCTGCTAACTCATTATTCTGCATTTACTAACCGCTAATTTTTCCTTAGCCTTTGGCTAGGTTTATAAGGAAAAATATCTAATACCTCACCAGCTTTTAATCTATTTTGTAGGTCAAGCCAGAATTTTACATCAAACAAGTCTCCATGTAACTTAAGAAAAATTTCTCTTAGCTCTCCTTCTAAATCTAAAAAGGACTTAAATTCCTCTGGAAAAATGTCATTTTCTCCAACATAAAACCAAGGTTCAGAGTCCATTTCATCTTGATAATTTCTTGCTGGAGGAATAGCCCGAAAATTACATTCTGTAATTAAACAAAGCTCGTCATAATCATAAAAAATTACTCTTCCATGCCTAGTAACACCAAAATTTTTTAGCAAAATATCACCAGGAAAAATATTTGCTGCTACTAAATCCTTGATTGCATTGCCATAATCGTTAATTGCTTCTACAGCAAGGACTAGCGGCATTTCTTTAGTAAAAATATTAAGAGGGATAAGCTTACGTTCACTATAAAGGTGTTTAATAACAACACTATCACCTTCAATAACTACTGTGTTAGCAGCAACTTTTAATAACTCCTCTAAAAGATCTTTAGAAAATCGGTTTTTATCAAACTTTAGATGCTCATATTCTTGTGCATCAACTAGCCTTCCAGCACGGTCATGAGTAAAAACTAGGTTGTATTTGTCAATAACATCCTGACGAGTACTTTTTTTCGGGTAATCAGGCTTATCTTTAATAATCTTAAACACCACATCATAGGAAGGTAGTGTAAAAACAGACATTACCATCCCTTTTTTACCCTTAGCAAATTCAAATTTATCAGACGATCTTTCTAAATGATCTAGTAAATCTCTGTAAAGTTCTGTCTTACCGTGTTTATTGTAACCAATAGAAATATAAAGTTCAGCTACAGGTTTTAAGGGCATTATAGACTTTAAAAAACTTACCATTTCCTGTGGTCGTTCAACTTCAACATGAAAATAGGATCGTGTAAAACTAAAGACAATACTAACCTCATTTTGAGTTAATAATGCTGCATCTACCTTCATTCCTTCTTCATGGTTTAATAGCACTATTGCTAAAGGGACATAATTATACTCATAGCAAATTCTACCTATTATGTAAGCCTTTTTATTACGATAAAAAATAGATTTTAACACCTCTATTCTAGGAACAACCGTTCCAACTTCCTGAGTAATTCTATTTGCTATCAATTGAGCATCCAATAAAACATCTTCATAGTAAATATTAAATTTATAACTTCCTAGTATTTCTTTAATTGTGCTAACAAGGTCTTTTACTTGATAAGTATAGTAAATTGGCTCTTGAGAAGGAGGAGGAAAAGTATCAAAATCCGAAGCTACATATTCAATATCTGGGTCTACTCCAGTAGTAGTAAAAATTTTTCTAGTAATAGAGTTAAAAAATGTTTCAGCTATTTCTAAATCACCCCGTCTAGAGATACCTTTTGTATAATTTTTCTTTATACCAACCCAGATTTCTTTTTTTTCAGCATTTTCAACTAGGTTTTCCTTTAATTGTTTTGCTATTTGAATTACAGATTTTGTATAAAGGTCTAATCGCTCATTTGCATCATTGTAAAACCCATAAGTATTACGAACTTCAAACCTATTCTTAGCACGGCGAGTAATTTCTTTAAATCTTTCTCTAAAAGTCTTAAACCCGCTTAAAATTGTCTCTGCATTGGTAATAGCAATCTGTTCAATATTCACAGTTTCCCTCTATGTATGTTTTGATTTATTATTGCTAATGAAGAACTGCTGATGTTACAAATAATTAGGGGCTAAGTACAAGCCTTGTAAGGGGAATTTATGAAAAAACTACATTACAAAATTACTACCTCTTTGGTTGTAATTTTAATAGCCATTGTTAGTAACTATTTTGGTGTCAACAGTAAGGCTAAAACAGTGTCAGAAAGCGACCTTTGGCAGTATAAAAAGTGGACAAAAGTAAACAAAACTCCTATGAATATCAGTATTACAATAGCGCAATTATGCGCCCGCCAACCTCCTGTTTATAAATCACCAGAAGAAAACCCACATCGCGATAAGTTTATTACTGTCTATGTAAATGACTTAGGCAAAGAAGCTATGTTCGCCCAATCTCCTAAATTTGCTGTTGGCTCTGTAATTATAAAAGAAAAGCTCCCTAGCCCAAAATCTGAGCCAGAACTTTTAACAGTAATGATAAAACGAGAAATAGGATTTAACCCTGAGAATGGCGATTGGGAATATTTGGTGTTAGACCCTGTTAAAACCTCTGTGCTAGAGCGTGGCAAACTTGAGCGTTGTCAAAAATGCCACATAGAAAAGAAAGATTCTGACTTTGTTTTTCGCACTTACTATTACTAGCAAAAAGAATAAGAATTAAGCCCAGCCTTGAAAGGCTAGGCTATTATCACCCCTCTGGGGCTTAAGATTAATACTTGATTACTTAAGCTACAATGTAATAGCAAAGTACAGGTTTATAAAATCACTTATGGTTTTGTAGGGTCACAAACGTCACTGCCTTTATCAAAGATGATTCGCCATTTTCCAGGAGACTCCAATCGCCAAATTGAAGTGAACCTGGCTATTAGTTTTCCATTAGGGTCATAGACAGGGCCAGAGCTTAAGGCAAGAGTCCCTGAGTCAAGCACCTCAACTTGTTCTGGTTTCCAAGAAAATGGTGCTTCTGGCTTTTCATAAAAACGTTTCCAAGCGTCTGCCACTTGCTCTTTACCGCGTAAAACCTTCTCGCCTGAGAAAAAAACTGTTTCAGATGACAAAAAAGACTTAAACGCCGTGTGATCGCGTTTTGCCATAGTTTGAGCAAATGCACTCTCAGTATCAGTTACTTGTTTTTGGAGTTCACCAAGGTTGCTTTGTTGTGCTAGGGTTGTGCATCCTGATAGTAGACTTAAACAAACGGTTATCAATAGAATTACTTTTCGCATAAAAATAATCTTTCAAGAACAAATATTGTATTTTAAAACCCAGAGCTAAAACGCTGGGCTATTATCAAAAGCCCTTCTGGGGCTATAAAATACTATAGTTGCACTATTGGGTTAACTCAAACAATCCATTCCAAAATACTGACAAAGCATTAAGCATTGCTATGCCACCGCTTAAGAACTTTTCTTGATCAAAATTTGGCTTAAAAAAGATATCTTCTAACTCTCTTAAAGTATTATGCGCATGCTGTGCTTCAAGTTTATTGTGCCAAGTAAAAAAGGCTAGTGGCAAATTAGGGGCTTGTGTTTGTTTGATTATAGCTAAACCGTCTACTAACTCTTGCCAAAAGCCTGCCGCAGCCCAGTTTTCGATGGCAAAACTTGCTCCAACAGCAATGTTAGGGTCTTCGCTAGCATAAATTCGGCATAATTCATCACAGAAAAACCTTGTTGACTCAGTTGCATGTCGAGGTTTACCCAAATCATTAAAAGTTAACCCTAATGGTTTTGCAAAAGAAAGTAACCATTCAAAATGTGCCGCAGTAAAGCGAAAAGCTCCTCCATCTATGCTGCCAGAAGTGCTAACTAACTCAGGATCGCCTTCCTGCTCAATCTCTTTTGCACTAAGCTTTTGCTCTGTCTTAGTAAGGCTACTACTACGAAACACTACACCTATTTCATTAGCTAATATTTCTTTAGCTGATCGCATTCCTTCTAGTGAATCAGCATTAATCATTTTCTTTAGTTGGGCAACTAAAAATTGATTAGAAAACACAGAAAACTGTACAGTAAAATGTCGTAAGTGCTCTAAAGAGATGTCTCCCTGTTGAAACCAGTAAGTATATTGATTATTTGTAACTATAGGATGCTCTAGGAATTCTTCATTAACTTCTTGAAGAAAATCTAAAAACTTTTCTGCTTTTGATTCTGAGAGTTCGCCGCTATGTTTTTTTGTATTAATTGTTTCTGCAAAAGCAGTAATCGAGTGGTTGCTGGTATTTGTATGTGTTTGCATAATCTTTACTCACCTTCAACAGGGTTTGGTTGGTGAATACGTTTCACCATTTTTAGTACGGTTAATGACTCCATCCTAGCAATAGAGCCAAGAGGAATCAGTTTGTTGTTAATAAATTGCTGTAAAGCCTCAATATCACGAACAGCAACATGTGCTACAAAATCAAATCTGCCTAAGACTTGAGCGCAGCTTAATACTTCGTCTAAGTCTTGCATTGCTTGCATAAAAGAATCGATTTCTTCGACGTGTTGGTTTTTCAGAGTAAAAGTAATAAATACCTCTAAAGACCGTCCAATTTTTGCTAAATCGACTTCAATAGTGTATCGACAAATAACTTTTGATGCCTCTAATCTTTTAACCCTCTCTAGGGTAGCTGATTCAGACAAACCTATCTGTTTAGCTAATTTGCTGTTTGTAATATGGCTATCTGCAATCAATAGCCGAAGAATCTGTGCATCAGTCTTATCCATACAACGTATTATGCGGTTAATTTGATTTTTGTCAAGATAAAATTCGGTATATTACATATATACATTAATTTTCTGCGGAATATTTCATCTATAAATTGATGTAGGGGTGAACTGTTTGCCCTCCTATGTATTCGCCCTCTTATATAGCTTGCATTTTCTGACCGCTTGGTCATAATTTGGTAGCCAAAACTAAACCTAGTTTAATTAACTTCTCATTTACTTAACACAATTTAGCCAGGAAAAATTTATGAGTTTACAACCAGACGAAGAACTTGTTGTTTATAAAAGCTCAATGCGTATTCCCTATCGTTGGGCAGCAGGACTAATTGCAAGCAAATTTTATCGACATATTGCCCAAGAAAAGAAAATCTATGCTACCCGTTGCCCCAAAACCCAAAAAGTCCTAATGCCGCCAAGAAAAAGTCCAAATGGTACAGAAGATTGGGTAGAAGTTGGCCCAGGTGGCGAGATCAAGTCTTTTACTGTAGTACGCTATCCTGTCCCTTCTTTAAACCCTACAACATTACCAATAGTTTATGCCTTAATCCAACTTGACGGAGCAGACACTGCATTTGTCCATCAATTAGGAGAAATCGAAACTGACAAAGTAAAAACAGGGATGCGTGTTACTGCTGTATTTGCTGAAAAAGCTGCTGGTAATATCCTAGATATTCAATATTTTAAGCCGGAAACTGTTGAAATTGTTTAGCCTTTTAGCTAACCCATAAAGGAGCCACCATGCATCGTGTTGCAATAGTTGGTGTAGCACAAACCAAATTTGCTGCGGAAAAAATAGATCAAAACTATGCCGAGTTAGCCTATGAAGTAGTTGATTCGCTCTTTAATCAGCTAGGTATTGGCCATAGCGATATAGACAACATTGTTACTGCTTCATCGGATTTTTGGGATGGTCGCACAATTTCTAGTATGGCAGTACAAGATGCCGTTGGTGCATGGTTAAAGTCTGAAACTAAGGTTTCCTCTGATGGTACGCTAGCGGTTCTTTATGGAATGATGCGCATTTTATCAGGCTCTTTTGGCACAACCCTAGTACTTGCCCACTCTAAAAGCTCTGAAGGCAATCAAACAATGCTTGGCAATGCAGTATTTGACCCGATTTATCAGCGTCAACTAGGGTTTGATTTAGTTGCCGCAGGAGCAATGCAAGCCCGTGCTTATCTGGAAAAATACAACCTAACTGAAGCAGACCTAGCTGAAGTGGTAGTCAAAAACCTAGGCAATGCGACCTATAACCCTAATGCTCAACGAGCTATGTCAATTACTGTTGAAGACGCATTAAAAAGTAATTTGGTAGCTGATCCATTAAGGGAACTTGACATTGCTCCTAATTCTGATGGTGCTTGTGTATTACTCCTAGCACGAGAAGACCTTGTTTCTAAGTTTACTGATAAACCTGTCTGGCTTACAGGCGTAGGGCATTATCAGGACAACTACTATTTGGGCGATCGTGATTTAACTACTTCTAAGTCACTAGAAAAAGCTGCTGCTAAAGCCTACTCAATGGCTGGTATCATAAACCCACGTAAAGAGTTAAATGTAGTTGAACTATACGACACATTTAGCCATCAAGAGTTAATGTGGTCAGAGTTGCTTGGGTTAGCAGAAAGAGGACGAGGCATAGACCTAATTCGCAGTGGAGTTACTAAATTAGGTGGTGAGTTGCCTGTTAATCCTTCTGGTGGTGTACTTGGAGCACATGCAATGTTTGTTGCAGGTTTAGTACGTGTTGCAGAAGCTGCATTACAACTACGTGGTGAGGCAGGAGCTTATCAAGTTGAAGGTGCTAGTAAAGCTCTAGCACATGGTACGGTTGGGCCTTGTGGACAAACTCACTGTGTTTGGATTTTATCAAACGAAAAATAAAACCATTTATAACGAGGATTTATGGGCGAAAGAGTTGCTATTATTGCTAGTGGTCAAACTAATCATTGCTCTAAACGCACTGACGTAAACATTCCAGAAATGATCCAAGAAGCCGTTGATCGTGCTTTACTACAAGCTAATCTCACCCTAGATGACATCGATGCAGTAGTAATAGGCAATATGGAGCATTTTGAGGGAATAAATCTCTCTGATATGTGGGCATCTGAAGGGGCTGGCTCTGTAATGAAACCTGCAATGAAAATTGCTACAGGTGGAACAACAGGTGCTTCAGTGGCTGCATGTGCTTACTATCATTGTGCTTCTGGGCTTTTTGACACTGTTTTAGCAATTGGATGGGAAAAACTCTCTGAAAGCGACCCTACAGGGGGGATTATTACGGCTTTTGACCCTATTGTAGAACGACTTACTTTAGCTGGTGCTGTTGGAGGGTTAGCAATTGAAGCAACTGCTTATATGAAAACATATGATGTACCAGAAGAAGTTTTTGCCCTAGCGGCGGTACGTTCTCGAAAAAATGCTAAAAGAAACCCTCATGCCCATTTGAAGTTGGATCTAACAGTTCAGCAAGTTTTAGATACTCCTTACATTGCTTACCCGCTTCATTACTTAGATATGTGTCCAGCCTCTGATGGTGCTTGTGCTGTAATTATGGCTTCAGAGAAACGAGCTAAAGACCTGTGCCCAAAGCCTGCTTGGATTGATGCCGTTGTTTGTCGTCATAACCATGCTTGGATTGGAGATATTTCTTTTGGTAAAAATAGCACTTTAGAATCTGCTGCTGTTGAAGCTTATAAAATTGCTGGTATCACCAATCCATTAGAAGAATTAAATGTGATTGAACTCTATGATCCAGCTAGTTACACACAAGTTTCTTGGCTTGAATACCTGCATTTATGTGAGATGGGACAAGGACGGCGTTTAGTAGAAGACGGAGTAACAGCTTTTGAGGGTAAATTACCAGTTAACCCTTCTGGCGGAGTAGTCTCTACTAATCCAATTGGAGCAACAGCTTTAATTCGTGTAGCAGAAGCTTCATTACAAATTCAAGGCCGTGCAGATGAACGTCAGGTTGATGGGGTGCAGAGAGCTATGGCTACAGGCTTTGGCGGTTCTTATTGGAACGAAGTATTTATTTTATCGGCGTAAAAAAAGAGGATATTTTAGAAAACATATGCAATGGGATAATAAAATTCATAAAGTCATTGCTGAACAGCCCTATCCATTACTATTTGCTAGTATTAGTGGTGCGCACCTTTATGGTTTCCCTTCTCCTGATTCTGATTATGACTTGCGTGGAGTGCATGTTTTACCTGTTAAAGAAGTCGTTAGTCTTAATGAGCCTAGAGAAACCATTGAGCTTTCTGAAATACGCGACGGTCTAGAATTAGACCTAGTTACTCACGATATTAAAAAGTTTTTTTCCCTATTGTTAAAGAAAAATGGCTATGTGCTAGAACAGCTTTATTCACCACTAGTTTTAGAAACTACTTCTGAATATGAAGAACTAAAAGAAATCGCTAAAGGCTGTATTACACGCCATCATGCCCATCATTATTTTAGTTTTTCGGATACTGAATGGCGGCTTTTTGAAAAAGAAGAACCTCGTAGGGTTAAACCACTGCTTTATATTTATAGAGTCTTGTTAACAGGCATTCATTTAATGCAAACAGGAGAAGTAGAGGCTAATTTAGTAAAACTTAATGAAAAGTTTCGTTTACCTCAAGTTGATCACTTAATTGCTTATAAGCTTTCTGGAAAAGAAAAAGGTGTCTTATCAGACTCAAATATCGAGCTACATCGCAATGAATACCAGCGACTAAGACAAGAATTAAAACTAGCAGAAGAAAAAACCAATTTACCAGAATCACCTAGTGCAAGACCTGCGCTTAATGATTTATTAGTACGGGTAAGAATGGCAAATTTATAGGAGAATGTATGAGTACACCAAAAGAAAAACCTCTTTATATCTCAATAAAAACGGATCTACCTTATGCCTATTCTGCGGGTCGTCCATTGAGCCGATTTTTAGTCGCGCTACGTGATGAAGCAAAAATCCTAGCATCGCGTTGTAATCAATGTAGTTATGTTTTAGTTCCTCCACGCGCATTTTGCACCCAATGTCATAAACTTACCCCAGAACTTGTTGAAGTTGGGCCAAGAGGAACATTAGAGACTTTTTCTGTAATTAACTTTCCTTTTATTGATCCTTTTACTGGACTAGAACGCCCTGTACCTTATGGGTATGGAATTATTAAGTTAGATGGTTGTGATAACTTATTACCACACTTTTTAGATATCAGTGATCATACAAAACTAGCTATTGGACAACGTGTTGAGGCAGTATTTGAAGAAAAAGAAAACCGTACTACTGCACTTACTGATATTAAACATTTTCGGGTACTAATTTAATATATTTAGCTAATTTATACCTATATATTTTTTGGCTAGTTTAAAGAAGATTGAGAAATATTTGGGTCTACATTTTTCATTTCTAAAAGTGAAAACCGACCAAACAAAACTTCTGAGCTTCTAGGAAGGGGAGAAATAGCTATCATCCCTTTATCAATTTCTTTGAAAAAAATAAAATTGGCCAATCTATTATCAATAAAGAAAGTACCGTGATAAAACTTCTGTTTGGCCAGTTCAATTAAAAATACATTAGTAATTCTTAGATTGAGTTTTTGAAGCAACCGTTGACTTACTGTTTCTAAAACCTTTGCCAAATCAGGGTATTTAACTCTTTTGCCTATAGTTAAGAATTGATCATTTTCAGCAAAGTTATCAAAAAAATAATTAAATGGTTGTTTAAAATCTTTAGCAGTAATGATTTCTTGTTTTAGGATGTCTAACTTTTTCAAATCTAAAATCATAACTAGTTTATCCTCATTATTGTCTATGTGATAAATTAAAATTAGTCGTAAGGTACTCTTAATCTAACAATTGATTTAGCCTGACCAGTTTCTGGGTTAATATCAACAATTACACCACATAATGAACAATCACGCTCACCCGTTTCTAGCTTACGTGAAAGTCCTAGTAAAAATTTTTCTATAACCGTATTCTTATCAATCCCAATTACACTATCATAAGGGCCTGTCATTCCTAGGTCTGTAATATAAGCAGTACCATTAGTTAAAACCCTTTCATCAGCAGTAGGAACATGAGTATGTGTGCCCACCACAGTACTTGCTCGCCCATCCAAATACCAGCCCATAGCTACTTTCTCGCTTGTTGCTTCAGCATGGTTATCAACTAGGATAACCTTAATATTTTTATCTAGATTGCTCAGAATTTTATCTACTGCATGAAATGGACAGTCATTAGGTGCCATAAACACACGGCCTTGTAGATTAATTACTGCAATAGGAATGTCTTGTTTAGTTTTTCCTGCCCAAAGGCCAGAACCAGGTAATTCTTGAGCATAATTAGCTGGTCTAAGTAAACGAGGTTGGTCTTTGATATAATCAAGAATGTCTCTTTTATCAAAAATATGATTGCCTGATGTCATTACATCAACGCCAGCAGAGAGAAAATCCTCTGCCATATAGGGTAACATACCAAATCCACCTGCGGCATTTTCAACATTAGCAACAACAAAATCTATTTTATATTCACGACGAATATTTTTAAGCTGCTCCATTACTACAGCACGCCCAACACGCCCAACAATATCACCTATCATTAATACTTTCATTTAGTTAAAACTTTCTTTTTATTAATTTATTAATAATTTATTCGTAATTTATTTGAGTGTTTTTATCTTTAGCATAATGTTTACCTTTTCGTAAAAAACAAATCTAGAAAATAGGTTGTAGAAAATAGGTTTTTAAGGTGAGTTAGATTTTTAAGCTCTCCGCGTGGCCGTGAAGCATCTTCACCTGAACCTGCCCAAACAGGTGGGTGGCCTAGCTCCAATCCAGACTATTATCCGTAGCTTTGACGGAATGCCGGAATTAAGGATGCACAAACAGCCTCCCATTCAAATGACGTTGGTTCAAAAATTAGCTGCCAACACTAACTTTGCAGAGAGCTTAAAACTTTGATTTACTATAGCTTACCGGCTTAACTAGGTCAAGCTTATTGGCGGAATATAATGGGCAAATAATCTAGGGGTAATCACAAGCAATATTCCTAGAAATTATTCTATTACCCTTATTTCTCACAATGCCTTATTACTTAGTTTACTAGTAATTAACTATTTAGCTTTTTTAAGTAAATTATCTAAAAGCTGAGAAAATTCCGTGCTTCGCTCATTTATTGTATTATCAATTTGTTCGATTTTACGGCGCATTTTATAAAGTTCATCAGCAATATTAAGTGCTGCTAGAATTGCAACTCTGAGCGAATCAGCCGTCATTGTACCAGCAGCCACTTCGGTCATTCGTTGATCTACATAAGCAGCTAGCTCATGAATATATTCTATGTCACCTTCGCCTCGGATATAGTAGGTTTGGTTGTAAATTTTTACTTCGACCACTTGTGTAGGGCTTGACTCCATAAAGCGGGCCTTTTGTCAATATCTTTTTTGTCAATATCTTGCTAGTTATTGTATGGATTCCGTTATTTCTGAATCGATAAATGCTATAGCGGCTAACATGCCTTCTACTTTAGTTCTAATTTCTTCGCGTT
>JAHFUF010000060.1 GCA_023265235.1 Blastocatellia bacterium | reverse complement strand
ACTCACAGCTAGTTTTCTCTCCATTTACAAATATTACATCTTTTTAGAGACAACTTTACTATAATGGCTTACCTAAATTATATCTACATAGGAGTAGAAAGCCGACCAACAATGATGGGGCAGTGCCTCTAGTTTAGAAATTAGTAAGTCAATATCTGACATTGTTAAAGCTTGTACAGGTACATTAAAAGTAGTTAATGGCCAAGTTAGTGCTAAGGGTTTTTGCGAAACAATTGCTAGCAATTGTTTTCTACCTTTAGTGTTGTTGAGTGGCAAGGAATGGTAGATTAACCCTTCTGTTGGGAGTAAAAGAGGGTAACCCTCTAGCTTATCACTAGCGGCAAACTGCGATGGGCATAAACACATTACCTCATCTTTAGAATCTTTAGAATCTTTAGCAAGTAATAATAGATATCCTGCATATTTTAGATCTAGCACTATAGATAACTGGGTGTTTAATTTATAAACCTGTGATGCTTTATTATCAAGTATTGAAACATCTTTGGTTTTTACCGTCTTTCTTGTTTGTTCATCTATAAACCAAATCCTGTTAGTAGATTTCGCTAATGAACAAAGTCTTTCCCAAGACAGATTATCTTTGTCTACCATATTTAGTGCCTTGGCCAAAGCTTTGACAAAATCGCTTGCTTTAGCATAACGGTTGTTTGGGTCAAAAGAGAGTGCCTTAAATAAAACTTTATCTACTTCTAGAGAAAGGGTTTGGCTAAGTTGGCTTGGTTTAGCCATTAAGCCTTGTTGTTGCATTATCCTCAAATTCATAACCATTTCTTTTAGATTCTTGTATATAGCGACATTAAAAGGTGGTCTACCCGTCAGTATTTCATAAGCCATCACTCCTAGCGCGTAAATATCACTTGTCCCAGATGGATTACCGTCAAATTGTTCTGGTGCCATATAAGCAGGTGTGCCAACAATACTATTAGTAGCGGTTGTAGCATCAATAGACTCTTTTACTGTAGCAATACCAAAGTCTATCAATTTAACGTGATCCTCCTCATCACTAAGTTTGCGTACCATAATATTTGCTGGTTTTAAGTCTCGATGATAGATTCCTAGCTCATGAACAGTACTAAGCGCATTGCCTATCTGTTTAATGATGTCTAAAGCTTGTTTTGGCATCAACCCCATTCTTGCTTTAGAAATAATATGTTCTAGGCTTTCTCCAGGGATTAACTCCATTACAAAGAATGGTTTACTATCAGTTAGTAACCCATAATCAAAAATCGACACTACATTAGGGTGATTAATTCTAGATAGTGCTTTAACCTCTTCAAAAAACTTAGCTTTTAGCCAAGCGTTATCAATTTTCTCTAGCATTATCTTAATTAGCACAGGTCTAGCATCAAGTTGTAAATCTTTAGCCAAGTAAATTAAAGAGAAACCGCCTTGGCTAAATTCCGATTCTACTAGGTAGCGTTTATTGATAACCGACCCAAGCTCTAACATATTTTTCCCTGCAACTTTTTTAATATTAAAAATGGGGCTTAGCGGTTGCAATGGGCGAGGATTGTTGATAGAGAGAGAATCAATTTTATCATTAACATTAAAGTCGTTATTTTTAGGATTAGCAGTAGAAAACAAACTTTGTGTTATTTGTTGTTGTGGGAAAATTTGTGGGATTATTTCCTCAACTTTTTCTCCTATTTGATCAATGGGATGTTCCTTTTCTTCTGCCAAAATCAATGCTTCTACTTCTGCAAGCAAACTAGGGTCATTACCACAAACCTGTCTTAAATAGTGATATTGCTCGATTTTTGGTAGCCCAATTGCTATCAAAAACAGTTCTTTTACTTTCAGGAATTTATCTTCTGTCGTCATTTTATAACCCTGATTTTGATCCTTTAGCATTTATTCGCAAGATTAGCCTACTCACCAGAGAATTAATTCTTAAGTCGCGGTAGCGACGTTACAATTCTTAGCTTGGCACGTAAGTGCCAAGTACTTGTTAATAAAGATATTAGAGTCCCGTAGGGACGGCACTTCATTTATTATTGTATCGTCGCTACCGCGACTTAAGACTAAAGCTTTTGTAACAAGTCTAACGAATTACCTTTCACCCTTAAGATTAGCCCATTCACCAGATTGAATAAAACTAGCCCAGTAAAAAGGATGACTTCTACCCAATTTCCTGTTTTTAAGTAGTGTTAACTGAACATTACGTAAAGCATCAGCCCTGCCTTCATCTTTTTGTAAGCGAGAATAATAATCAATCATCAATTCCTTAGTACCTTTATCACTAACAGGCCACAAGCTCATAAGCTGTGTTTCGCTGCCAGCAAGCACTAAAGCGCGACGTAGCCCATAAATACCATCTCCTGTTTTTACTTCTCCTACTCCTGTGTTGCAGGCTGACAAGACTACTACTTTAGTTCCCCACAGGTTAACGGCTGTAGTTTTAAGAGCGGTAAATATTCCTTGGTCGCTTTCATTCTGGTGAAGGTTTGCTCCTGTCAGTGCTATTCCTGATCTCAACAAGGGATTGTCTATTCTTATATCAGAGAGTTTGTTTGATGTGTCTGTGCCTATAATCTCTCCTATGCGAGTTTCATCAGGGTTTGGAACAGGTGCTACTTCTTCTTGTAGGAAAAAACCATGGGTAGCGATGTGTAAAATTAATGGAGCATTAAGCTTGTTTACCGCTTCTTCGGTTGCTTGTTCTTGTAACAACAAATCAGCATCAGGGAATAGTTCTTTGATTGCTCTAGCTTCTGGTTCAGTGCTAGCAAGCCGCTTAAACCCAAGTCGAGCATACAATGTGCTTCCTTTTTTGATACTTGCTGCATCAGGAATGGGGCCAAAGTCTGGATCTCCTATTATCACTGGTGCTTGTTTGTTTTCTATTTTGACATCTAGTCTAAGTAAATCTCGTCCGCTTGTTAGGTATGAGATTTTGTTGTTTTCGACTAAAAACTTGCCTGATTCATCAACAAGTGCTGCAAATGGCAACAAATTTAGCTTTCCATCAGGTGCAATCAGTAGCTGTTTTCCTTTCCCTGCTAATTTTCTCACAGGTTGCATCACTAATTTATCTAGCTTTCTTGCTAATGGTTTGATTTCCCTATTTACACTAGTTTTTCCATCTCTTAGCTTTTCCCTTAAATCATCAATTAGCTTATCAATAGGTGCTGCTAGCCCTAAGTCCACCCAATCTGGCTCTCCTTCACTATTAAGCAAATACACCACATAGCGAGGTGTTCTATATTTATCTGCTTTAGCATCACGTAGATGATAAGAAGCAAACTCCACAAGGGTAGCATCTTTAGGAATAAGCCTTTGTACAGCCTCTAATGTTATAGGTTTGGATAGAGTGCGAAACTCTGCGCTACGCTCACTAATTTTATATTGAAGTGCCTCTACTTCTTCTCGCACTGATTCGAGTAATTTTTTATACTCTTCAGGAGTACGTTTGCCCAACCCTTGAATAGTTAAATTAGAAAGAAATGCATTCTTTTGTGACAATTCATCGAGCAACGCAACATCTTCAGGGCTAGAGCGTTTCCGCAACGCCTCTACACTTTGATTTACCGCATCAATTGAGCGTCCTTTTCTTCTCAACACTTCTGTTAATGCTGATTTTCTTGCTTCTAGATTGTTGGGTGCATTTTGCACATGCAAAGATAGCGTAAAATTTGTTTCACTGGCATACTTTTGTAAATAAAGCCTTTTCTGTCTTTCTGAGCCTAAAGCTAAGTTTCTAGTTAATTCTTTTTCCCTTGCATCGTTTGCTTCTATGTTATATTTTATCACTTTTTCGTACTCCCCTTTTCTATAATAAAGGGTTGCTAAATTGTTTATTGAATATGCTGTATCAGGATGGTTTTCTCCTTGCACTTTTCTAAAGATTTCTAAAGCTTGAATGTAGAGAGGTTCAGCTTTGTCATAGTCTCCTTTACTGTGATAAAGCCCTGCAAGATTGTTTATTGAATTTGCTGTACTAAAGTGACTATTTCCTAATATATTTCTACGTATTTCTAATGCTTGAGTGTAAAGAGGCAAAGCTTTGTCGTAGTCTCCTTTATTTTGATAGACTGCGGCAAGATTGTTTATTGAATTTGCAGTCTCAGGATGATTATCTCCTAGCATTTTCCTAAAAATTCCTAAAGCTTGGATATAGAGAAATTCAGCGTTGTTATGGTCTTTTTTCCTCTCATAATTATTTGCCAAATTATTAATTGAAATAGCAGTTTCAGGATGATTATCTCCTAATATTTTTTTACGTATTTCTAAAGCTTGAATGTAGAGAGGTTCAGCTTTGTCATAGTCTCCTTTACTATGATAAAGTGATCCCAAGCTATCAATTGAAATAGCAGTTTCAGGATGACTATCTCCTAGTACTTTCCTTCTTATTGCTAAAGTTTGAATTAATAGAGGCTCAGATTTAGTATATTCCCCTGTCTGAGAATAAAGGGTTGCTAGATTACTTATTAAGCTAACAGTTTTTGGATTGCTATCTCCGAGTGATTTTTTTAAGGTTTCTATAGCCTGAATGTATAAAAGCTCTGCTTTGTCATAGTTTCCTTTACTCCGATAGATAGTTGCCAAATTATTAATTGAAATAGCAGTTTCAGGATGATTATCTCCTAATATTTTTTTACGTATTTCTAAAGCTTGAATGTAGAGAGGTTCAGCTTTGTTGTAGTCTGCTTTACTATGATAAAGTGATGCCAGATTATTAATTGAAGTGGCGGTATCAGGATGGTTATCCCCTAATACTTTTTTATGTATTTCTAAAGCTTGAATGTAGAGAAGTTCAGCTTTGTCATAGTCTCCTTTAGCAGTGTAAAGGTCTGCCAGTCCGCTGATTGACCTCGCTGTTTCACGATGATTTTCTCCTAGTATTGCTCTAAACATTTCTAATGCTTGAAGATAAAAATCTTCTGCTTTAATATAGTCTATGTTCCTATAGTAAATTTCTGCTAGATTATTCATAGAGCCAGCAGTATTAAAGTGATTCTCTCCTAGCATTTTCTTATTTATTTCCAAGGCTTGGACGTAGAGAGCCTCAGCGTTAATGTAGTCCCCTTTATTTTCATAAAACCTTGCCAAGTTATCAATAGCATTTGCTTTAGTTATTAACTCATTAGCTTTATCTAATTTTTCAATAGCTTCTTTATACTTACTAATAACTAATTTCCCATTTTCTGGCTTACCTTCAGACTCTAGTAACATTGCTTCTCCAAAAGCTTTAAATCCTGCAACTTTGTCTATATCTTGAACTACACTTGCACGTTGTTCATTAACTTTAACCTCATAATTGCCAGATTTAGCTTCTTTTTCTAAAGAGCGAACTTCTAAGCGATAATTGCCAGCAGTTTGACTAATAAAGTAAATAGGTTCTGGCCCCTCACTACCGTTAGGGCTATCTACTTCATATATTTTTTCATCATTAGGGCTGTAAAGAGTAGCAACTATGTCTATGCCTTTTTGCTCTACTACTGCATTTACATATTGGTTTGCTTCTAGTTTTAATGTGTAGGAGTGTGCATCGTCTCCCTTTAGCTCTCGCTCAATTGCCTTGTCAAGTTGTAGTTGGTTTGGGTCTATATCTGATGTAGCAACCAATGTAGAAGGATTACTAGCACTAGATATAGAATTGATGGGTTTAGGCTTGTTAACACACGAAATAATTGTTAACGATAGTATTAAACTCATTAATAGTGCCTGGGAGCGAGGACAAGAATAAGTTTTAGCGAAGTTTGTCACTGTTACAATCTCCTTAACAGAAGCTTTATGATAAAAAAGTGAGTGGACAAAATGTTAGTACAATTATTTTGCTCACTCACTTTAACAAAAGAATAGATAGAGAAAAACCAATAAGCTATAGAAAGTGATAAGCTGTTTTACAACATTGCCAAGAAGTTTATCTGCATAACCCGATACATAAGAAATAATTAACAACTTCATCAACAACTTATGGAACTACTTTTTTAACATAGTAATGAAAAATAGTTTTGGTACCATTCCACAGTTCACATAATTTATTAACAAACAGGAAGAAGTAGCAGTTAATCATGGTAGGTAGGCAAAAAACTAGTAGATTTTCTGATCGAAACCTGAACGTTTAGGTTCTAAACCTCAGCACTTAGGTTCTAAACGTGAACATTTAGGTATCGAGACCTAAACATTTAGGTTTTAAACGTGAGCATTTAGGTTCTAAACGTGAACATTTAGGTATCGAGACCTCAGCATTTAGGTTTTAAACGTGAACATTTAGATTTCAAACCTCAGCATTTAGGTTCTAAACGTGAGCATTTAGGTTTTAAACCACAGCATTTAGGTGTCGAGACCTAAACGTTTACGTTTTAAACCTAAATAATTAGGTAGCAAACCTAAAGTTTTAGAAGTGGATTTTCATAATTTACAATAACTTTCATAGAACATTATCGAGAATAACAAAATGTAGGGGCGAACCTATGTGTTCGCCCTCTTTGTCTGATGTTTAAGAAGGGCGAACACATAGGTTCGCCCCTACATTTTGTTATTTTATTTTATATTTTTACCCATTTTATTTATTCCCGATGATGTCTAATCAGTTCATTAGTAATTAAGTTTCGTGAAGTGTGGAATAGTAAAAAAAGTTTAAGTCCCTACAATTAACACTTGTTACAAATCAAACGCTACAAATATTAATACTCTGTAACTTAAGCAATGAAGTATTTGAAAATTTTATGTAGGGGCAGACCTGCGTGTCTGCCCTCTTTAACCGCAATTTAATTAGATTATAAATTAGGAGTTTATTATGCGCTCTACCTGGTTATTTTTGTTCTTGATTACCATTTTTGTTTGCACTGCTTTTGCTCAAGAGCAAGCTATAGAAACAGGTGTAAGAGAGGCATTTTTAGTTTCCCGTGAAAAAAAAGTTGATGTTACAAACAAACAGACTTCTCAATCTACAAAAAATGACAATAGGAATAAAAAAAACACAGGGAATACAAATTTTTCTGTACCAAAAAATAATGTTTCTACAATAGGTCTTGGCTATACCATCTATATGCGCACAAATAATGATGAATGTGTTTCTGTTGATCCAACAAGACATTTTCGTTCGGGAGATAGTATACGTATTACTTTTGAACCAAATATAGACTGTTTTATTTATATTTTTTATGTTGAGAATAATGGAGAGCCAGAATTACTTTTCCCAGACAGGAAATTAAATGATGGTAATAATAAAGCTTTATCTCATGTACCATTTGAAATACCGTCATCTGATAATCCTAGTCCTGAGCTTTGTTGGTTTAATTTTAGTGGAGAGGCTTCAAATCAACAGCTTTATGTTGTAGCTACTAGGAAACCTATATCTGAAGTGCCTAGAGGAAAAGATTTAGACCTATATTCTCAAGAACATAGAACTGCTTGGAAGCCTTCTAAAGTATTTTGGTTACAACTAAAACAGAAAGCAGATGAACCCATTACTTTAAGTAAAAGCAATAATTATGGACAAAATCAATCTAAGATTGAAAAAGTATCTATTGGACGGCGGCTTAGTTTATTAACTAATGCTCCACGACCATCAATAATACAAGTAAGTAACTCACCAACTAGTGATTTATTAGTTGCTAGGATTGAGCTTATACAGGATTAACACCCCTTTTTACAATATTAGTTTATTTAGATTAAGGAGGTACAAAATGAAATATTTTTGTTTTCACAAGCCTATTTATAAAGCATCAGTTTTTGCTTTAATGGTTATCTTTGCTTTAGGTATTCAAACTCTAAGCTACGGACAAATTCCAATTCCAGGTCTTTCAAAAAAAGATAAAGATAAGGATAAAGATAAAAAAATTTCTGAAAAACAGATTACCGTGGATGACGCTGTTAATGTTGCTAAATTAGTAATTTATGGGAATAAGAAGTATCAAAGTGATTCTGATTTTAAGCAGCAAGTAGAAAAATTTTATAATGATCTAAAAAGAGCACACCAACAAAAAGCTTTTAAGGTAAATACTCAGTTGCCTTTAAGGGTTATGGGAGATTTAGAAGGTGAAGGAGGTAATAATTCAGCACGTTATATGGGGGCTGTATCTGCAAGCAATGAAGTTAGTGATGCTCTTTATGATAATCCTATGCTGCAAGATTATATCAACCGTATTGGTCAATCGCTTGTTCCAGCTAATTCAGATAAGGTTTATGCTTTTCGTATATTACAAGACCCTTTACCACGCGCCGAATCTCTTTCCACAGGAACAATTTATATTTCTACTGGAATGTTAGGCACTCTCGATAATGAAGCTCAATTAGCTTATGTGTTAGGACATGAAATAGCTCACATTGAAAAAAATCATTGGTTTAACAAAGTTATGCTTCCATTAGCATTTGATGAATACAATGACGAGAAACGACTTGAAGCAGCAGAAATTAATAAGAAAAAAGAGCGAAGACGTAATTTGTTCGCGCTAGGGGGTTCTGTAGTAGGCACAGGAATAGCAGGAGCCGCAGGTAGTAGGCTTGCAGATGGGTTTTATCTAGGTGAAAACATAACTTATAACGTTGCTAGTCTTTTAGATCCTAATGTTAAAGCTGCAACGCTGGGTATTACTTATTGGGGAAGAACTGAAGAAGATGAAGCAGATAAAACATCATTTGATTTGTGTTTAGCTAAAAACTATGATGTTAATGAAGTACCAAAACTCTATGCAGTAGTAAAGAATTTGATTCTTGCAGAACCTCGTGCAGGGCTTGGTTTTATGGCAGAGCCTAACCGTGTAGGAGAACGAATTACTGAAACAGAAAACCAATTAACTGTAAATAAATCAAAAATTGAGCAACTTTCTAAAGATAGAAAATTAATTATTAGTCAGCCAGATTTTGAAGTTTTGATGGCAGAAGTAAAACGGGATAATGGAGTTATCGCTTTTTACTATGACATGTTTAATATGACTAAAAAGAACCTAGAGTCATCTTTACGTATTCGCTCAGATGATGCTAAAGCACATTATTATTTTGCTCGTGTCTTAAAACTTACATCAAAAAACCCAATAGAAAAAGAGCGTGCTTTGTCTTCATTTGCTACAGCTTATAAACTTGATAAAGAACGTGGTTCTTTACCAGGAGTCCGTTTACAAATGGCTCTTGGCCTTATGGACTTACGTAATCCTAGTAAGAATTCAGAGATAACAGGCTACTTAAAAGAATATGTACGTTTGTATAAAATTAATAATTCTGGTGCAGTCCCTCCAAATATGGACATTATTTATGATTATTTAACTCAATCAGGCGATAAGGCTTGGTTTTCAGCACCCACTTCAAATATTTCTACTCAAGATTTGGCTCCTGTAAACGTACAAGGTACAAGCATACAAGCTGCAAATCCACAAAGTACTTCTACCACTCCAGTATCTAAACCAGAAACTCCTCCATCTCGCCCTAGGCGTTAGAAATATTCTCAACTAATTAAGCATAGGGAAGCATCTTTCTTATGCTTAAGTTTTACTATTAAGTTAACAGCATAGAATTAAATTTATGAGATATTTTGTAAGAATAATAATTATTGCTTTGATGCTGATTACTCTGTTTATTCAAATGTCATTGAGTTTTACTCGGTTTGAACAACCAAAGAGGTTTTTCATGGTTTCATTACCACAAATTAGTAATAAATTTTATGATGGTAATGAGATAAGAATTCCTAGTAGTAGTCTTACAGAAATTCAAGTTTTTATTCCTAAACCTATTTCTGATGAATTAGATGCAGGAAAAATATATGTGAGTTTAAATGGTGAATCAGCTAATAGGCTTACAGATAAAAGAGCTTTGCCTGATGGTAAATTGCTTACTTTAGACTTAAAACGTATTCCAGACTTTTTTTTACGAAATGGAAGAAATGCTATTGAAGTTAGGGCTGAGACTAATACAGGGATCGAACTTTATGACTCATGTGTTCTTTTTGCGCCTTATTCTATAGATGGTAAAGAATTTAAAGAGTCAGAAAAGTTTACTGGAGAAAAATATGCGATTGTAGTTGGTATTTCAAAATATCAAAACATTAAAGGGCTAAATTTTGCAGACTCAGATGCAAAAGCATTTCGTGAGTTTCTTATCTCACCTCAAGGAGGAGGAGTAAAACCAGAAAAAATTCAGCTACTTACCAATGAATCAGCTACTTTGGCTAACATTATAAAAGCCTTAGAAGAATATAAAAAGAAACTGAAACCTGAAGACTTGTTAGTATTTTTTATGGCTGGGCATGGAGCACCACAAAATGCAGATCCAAATAATCCTAAACCCCCTTTCTATTATTTAACTACAGATACTCGTCAAGATAGTATTGCAAAAACTGCCCTGCAAATGGAACTTTTGCGGGATAAGCTTATAAATGAATCTAATGTTAAAAGGTTAATTAGCTTTATTGATACCTGTCATAGTGCTGGATTTGGTGGGCAGGGAATAGGAGGTTTAGGTATGCGTCGCTTAAGCCTTAATGATCTTAGTAATCAGTACTCAGAAACTTCTTTATTTAACCCAGAAGGAATGGCTGTAATTACCTCAAGTGATATTAACGAGACTTCTTATGAAGATCTTTTGAATGACAAACAACGCTGGCAAGGACATGGGGTATTTACTTTCTATTTATTAGAAGGCTTAAAAGGTCAAGCAGATTTTAATAAAGATAAAATTGTAACAGCAGGAGAACTCTTTAGATATATTGAAGACCAAGTACCTAAGGCTGTGGATATATTTATTGAAGATTTGGTTAAAAAGGGCATTAGCCGAAGCGATTTAAGTAGCCAACACCCTCGTGCTGCTATTGCTAATAATGAAAATTTACCATTATCGTTTGTTAGTGAAGAAAAGCCTCTTTTCACTAACTCAAACAATAAAACTAAAAAACAATAACCAATATAGCCAATTAGGATGATGACAAACTTAACTAACTTAGTAGGTCAAATATTAGATAATCAATACCGAATTGAAAAGCTCCTAGGACAAGGTGGTATGGGAGCAGTTTATAAGGCATACCATATTAAGCTGGGAGATATAGTCGCAATAAAGCTGATGCCTCTCCATGTTAGCAACAATCCAGAAAATCAAAAACGTTTCTTTAGAGAAGGCCAAGCTGCAAGACGATTTAAACATCCAAATGCTATCACTCTGTATGATTTAAGAGAAACAAATGATGGAATACTTTATATGGTTTTGGAATATGTTGAAGGAAACAACCTAAGAAGCATAATTAATCAGAAAGAATATTTTTCAGCAAAAGAGGCATTGCAAATAATTGAACCTATAGCAAGTGCGCTTAATGAAGCACATAAACTAGGAGTAATACACAGAGATATAAAACCAGAAAATATAATGGTTAGCTATAATAATAATAATGAGCCTATAGTTAAACTACTAGATTTAGGTATTGCCAAAATTATAGGAACAACAGCTTTAACGGTAGAAGGGCAAGTTCTAGGAAGTCCTTATTATATGTCTCCTGAACAATGGGGAATTTATTCCGAAACAGAAGTAGAACAAAAATCTGTAGAAATAGATGGACGAGCAGATATTTATAGCTTGGGCGTAATACTTTATGAAATGGTTACGGGACAAAGACCATTTACCGGAGAAACGTTCCAAGAACTAGCTATAAAACACATTACTTGTACTCCTACCGCTGCTAAAAAGCTAAACCCAAATTTATCAGAAGCTTTTAGCCAAACAATTGGAAATGCTATCTCTAAAGAAAGAGTAAATAGACCTATTAGTTGCCAAGAATTAATTGAACAACTGCATAACTCGTTGGGAATAGAGGAAGTGGGTAATCAAAAACCTCAAACTTTACCAATAAATAATATTACAAATATTTTAAATACTGACAATAAAGTAGTAATTACTTCTTTAGCTAATGTAGGAGAAACTATTTCTAACTCGCTATCTACTAAAAAAGTGAGCGGGTTAGTGTCGACTGATACTACAATATTAGATAACAACAAAACTCAAAACCACTTTAATACAAACTCTAAAACCAAAACGAAAAA
Organism: Blastocatellia bacterium; assembly: GCA_023265235.1. Classification (GTDB taxonomy): domain Bacteria; phylum Acidobacteriota; class Blastocatellia; order Chloracidobacteriales; family JADJPF01; genus JADJPF01. Next base: position 837 of record JAHFUF010000060.1, on the reverse strand, counting down.
CATATTCTCAGATTATTTAAAGTATTTATCCTTCACAGTAGCTTTTACTATCATTATTTTTCTAGTTACTCTAACCATAAACGACTTTGTAAAAACTGAAAACACAGCTAGCTTTTTAATTAATCCTATAGAAAAGCAAGAGATAATGCGATTTTGGTTAGAAATAGTTACACAAAAAGGTGATACACTACGCAAGGCAAAAGATGTTTCTATTGATAGTGGAGACATATTTCAATTTCATATACAAAGTAAAGAATCAGGTTATTTATATATCTTGATGCCAGGGAAAGAAAATACTATAAAAACGCTACTAACCTCAAAACCTATTCCTCAAACAGCAGTAAAAGATAACTTAATTCAAGCAAACATTGACTATAAGTTCCCAAATGGTAAAGAATGGATAACAATAGGAAAGGCAGATAATACAAACAAATTCATAATCATATTTTCTCTTCAAGCTATTAAAACAGTGCCATTTCTTAACAAAACAGCACTTTATACACTATCTGAAGAAGAAAATATAGCTCTTACATTAATGTGTAAGAAATCCATGGCTATAAAAACAGAAACAATTATGGGCAACAATCCTTATGTGGCAGTAAATTCTAGTAATCCTCTAAGAGATACGGATTATATAGTTTATGAAATAGAAGTTAAGTTGAGGTAAAAAAGGTAATTACTACCATTGTTAGGCTTTTGAGCCTTAGATTTACAACCTTACCTTTCACCCTTAAGATTAGCCCATTCACCAGATTGAATAAAACTAGCCCAGTAAAAAGGATGACTTCTACCCAATTTCCTGTTTTTAAGTAGTGTTAACTGAACATTACGTAAAGC
>JAHFUF010000602.1 GCA_023265235.1 Blastocatellia bacterium | reverse complement strand
TCGATAGCATCTTTATGATTTAGGATCATTTGAGCTTCTTTTAAATCTTTAGATCCAATCATTTCACTTAATTCAAGTAATCTTTCTGTTTCGAGCAGAGAGTAGGTGTTGCCTTCTAGGCGGCTAGAGTTCTATGATAGATCTATAAGAAGTCTGTTTATGATTTGCCTAGCGTAAGTGCCGGCTGGGCATTCTCCGTCGGTTTTTCCTAATTCAAGAAGTTTTTTCTTAGTAGAATCAGAAAGGTATGAGGTGATATTCGGTCGATATTTGTCTAGAAAATTTCTATTATAGCCAACAGGTGTTCGAGCTTGAATAGGTAGGCTTAATTGTTTTTGAATTTTTTTGGATATGTCAGATAGGGGGATAAGATTGTCATTATCCGGTTGAGTAGATTCGTGAAATGTATTTTTTTCTTGAGAAGTGGTCAGGTAAATCCTTGAACGAGCATGACCTTTGGCTTGTAAATAGCCGTTTTGTACGAGTGCGGCTAGTCGGTATTGGAGGTTTCGAAGCGAAATAGGAATTCCTAGCTCATTAATAATTTTTCCTAAAGAGATTCCGTCTGGAAAGCGGGTGATGACTTCTAGTATAGTATCCAGTTCTTTTTGAGGGATTTGTTTAGCCATGGTGATCTTGCTTTAAGGTTTATGTGAAAAAAAGTTTTAGTAGTACATTAGGTGCTAATGTACTACAAAAAAGGCCAATATGGGGTGAAATCGGCCTAATGTACTACTAAAAGAGAGTAGTTAATTTTTTAGAAATAGTTAAAAAATACGAATTTTTTCATATTCAATAAAAAACTAATGATTGTTGCATTTTTTTTATAAAATTTTGTATGTTGGTGAGGTGAGATCCAATAAAACAAAAAAGATGAAAATTATTTTATGAGATTTAGCTTATTACCCAAAGAAAACATCTTTTATCAGCTGCTAGAACAATTGGCCGTTAAAACTGAAAAATCAGTGAAAATATTTAAAGAGTTAATCGAATCTTGGAGACGAGATCACCCCGCTCTAGAAGATCTGAAAGACTTAGAGCATGATTGTGATCGAATTGTTCATGAAATCATGGTTAAACTTAATAAAACTTTTGTTACTCCGATTGACCGTGAAGATATCTACCATCTCACTAAAAAAATTGATGATGTTGTAGATGTTGTTCAGGCGTTAAGTGAGCGAATGGTGTTATTTCAAGTTCGTGATGTCAAAAACGAATTAAAGGAGATGACAGTTGTTTTGGAAAAGGCGATGGGTATTTGTGTTGTTGTCGTTTCTCAGATAAAAAACTTAAAGGATTCAAAACAGCTTTTTGACTTATGTATTCAGATTCACACGTTAGAAAATCAAGGGGATCGTCTTTTTGAAAAAGCTCTAGGCTCACTTTTTCTAGATGGAGCAGATCCTTTAGAGGTGATCAAATGGAAAGAGATTTATGATTTTCTAGAAAGGGCTATCGACACATGTGAAGATATTGCTGATATAATATGGGGAATCGTCGTTAAGTATGGATGATTTCAGCATAGGATTATTTGTTGTTCTTTTGTTAATCTTAGCAGCTGAATTCACTAACGGCTGGACAGATGCTCCAAATGCTATAGCAACAGTTGTTGCTACAAGGGTCCTTTCTCCTGTAACAGCTGTTGTTATGGCTGCTATATTCAATCTTTTAGGAGTTCTTTCAGGAACGGCGGTTGCTGAAACGATTGGCACTGGAATAGTTGACTCTTCTATTATAGATATGACTACAATTGCAAGTAGCATGATAGCTATTATTATCTGGAGCACTCTCACAGCTCGTTTAGGACTACCTACTAGTGAGACGCATGCTTTAGTTGCAGGACTTGGGGGCGCTGGCATTGCGAAAGCAGGTTTTAGTGTGTTAGTTTGGGGAGGGTGGAAGAAGGTTTTGCTTGGGCTTTTATTTTCTACATTCTTTGGCTTTATTGGTGGCCTTATTTTAATGTCTGCAATCTATCATATATTTAAAAAATGCTCTCCTGGAAAAATGCGTAAATCATTTCATTATTTACAGATGGTTTCTGCTGCATTCATGGCATTTAGTCACGGGTCTAATGATGGTCAAAAATTCATGGGTGTTTTTACTCTAGCCCTTCTTATGGGGCATCAGCTCACACATTTTGTCATTCCTCTTTGGGTAATACTTTTATGTGCTTTTGTGATGGCTATAGGTACCCTTACAGGTGGATGGCGTATTTTAAAGACAATGGGTTTTAACATTACTCGCCTAGAGACTCCTCAAGGGTTTTCAGCAGAGATGGCTGCTGCATCTACTATTGAAATAGCCTCTTTTTTAGGAATTCCCCTAAGTACAACGCACACCATTAACACAGCTATTATGGGTGTTGGCGCTACAAAGCGCTTATCTGCTGTTCGTTGGGGTGTAACTTCTCATATTGCGACAGCTTGGTTTCTCACGTTTCCAGCTTGCGGTCTTATAGGATATGGGGTGGCCTGCCTCTTGCAGCTTTTTTAAGGCTTAGCAAGTTTGTTGTCTTAATCGTTAACTAATTAATTACATATGTAACTTTAATTCTGCATTACTGTTTTGTATTTTATTTTAAACTAAAATAGCGTACAATAACGTATGTATTTTTTAAAAATGGTGTGCCAGCATGAACGGGTTTTCTATAAGTAGAGTTAGGGCTGATTTTTTAACACCTATGATTAACTATATGGACGCTAAGGATAGTTCTGTAGTTACTGGGATAGCACTGTTTTCGTTGAGCATTTTAGCTGCATCTTTTATGAGAGGCTCAGGGGCTACGAAGTTGAAACCCTCCGTAACCTGGCCAGAAGAATCCGTAGTAAAGAAAGTAATCCTTATTGAAACTAGGGAAGAACTTAGGAAAGAGGGTCTTATGCCAGAGTTGTTTTGGAATTTAACGGACTATGGTAGATTCAAAAGCGAAGCAGTTCAAGAGATTAAGGATCATCAAGTTGTATTGCAAAAAAATACAATAGGCGGTTTGGTCTCTCTCCTAGATGCAATGGGGGACCTCTATCAACCAAAAGCGGAAGATCTCATCACACAGCTTGCCTGTATTAAAAAGTCAAAAACGGTAGTCGAAGACTTAAATAAGACTTTAGCTAAGTAAAAAAATCCTCTTTCTTCTTTTAAGAAAGAGGATTGTAGTTTTTAAAGGGAGATTACTAGAACGGCTACTGCGACAAGCGGAGCGTTTTCTATCACAGCAAGTGCCAAAGTCCCGATAGAGGCAAGATGAAGTGCAGTAATCCCTACAGTTCCTAATGCAGATATTGCCATTGCGCCACCTACAAGACCGCCTCCAATAGCTCCTTCTCCTGCATAAGCTAAGGTTTTTAAGAAGCCTTCTGCGCAACTTTGAGTTTTTTCCTGAAGAGCTTTATCAATACCGGCTGCAATACCGCAAGCTACACCAACCGTAACTCCTAGTGAAATCGTATCGCTAACTAAATTACCAATCGACATAAACTTCCTTTTTGTTAATTAATATAAATTCATAATAATTATAAGTTTATTTGTTTAGTTTGTCAATTATTTGTGTAGTTTTATTGTTAATGTGTACTTTTAAAGTAAATTGTAGTATAATAGTAAATATTATAAAAACAAAAGGACGCTATTATGATTAACTTTCCAAGTAATATTAATACCCCTAGTTCAAGGACAACTCTTGTTGGTGGAGCCTGTGTTGCTCTTGCCGTCATTGTTGCACTCAGATGTCTCAGAAATAACGTTTCTATGGTTAGCTCAAAGCCTATTTTGATGGCTGAAAAAACTACAGAGTCTGTATTAGCTCGGCAACCTTCTTTAGGATTAAAAGAGCTTCTTCTTCCTGAGCCT
>JAHFUF010000601.1 GCA_023265235.1 Blastocatellia bacterium | reverse complement strand
ATTTTTGGAATAGTGCCTATTTCTAGCACTCTATTAACTGGTATAGCATAGTGAATATCTGCTAGTGAAAAAGCAATGTAAACTTCTTTATATGTCCCTGTTTTTGTTTCTCCAAAACTTGTTGCAAGTTTTTTTCCATAAGTAGAAATCACTTTTCTATCAATTACTGATACCAAATTGTCTAGAAATATTTCTTCTATTTCTTCTACTTGGGTACCACTCGTTTTGGCAATTAAAGGTACTTCTTGATAAATGTTTTCTGATAACTCGGTAGTCTCTAAATTATTAGTCTCTAAGTTAGGCATCTTTCTTAAAAGTGTATTATCATTACCAGCATTTTCTAGAAAATTTGCTTCTGCCAAAAAAGCCTCTTGGTTAGCTGAAGGTTCTTCTTTTTGTATTTCACTGCTATTCTCTTTGTCTTGCAAGTCTGGCTTATCGTTCATAATTTTCAATAATATACTCTAGCAATAGGATACATGTAATTTTTTGTTAGGTAAAAAGCAGATTAATACTAGATATTTCCTAACTAAAACTAACTAAAACATGTCGATAGGTTATTATCTTTTTAAGGTAAGGAAAGACTTAATTCATCGGGATTATAACACAGTAAAAAACATTTCAAGTAAAATATTTATCTAAATAAAAATATAAATTATAAATTATAGATGGTTTTATATACTAGGCATTATCATGGATAAGAAAATATTTTTTGTAAATTAATATAATTGCAAATATCCATTAAGCTTGGTTTAATGTGATCGCTTTTTATGGTATCTTTAGCAAAATCTAAAAATCGATTATATACTAAACCGTGTTATACACTAAGTTAAAGGAAATAATATGGGGAAAACTATTCTTGTAGTAGAAGATAGCCCGACAGAGTTAAGTTTAATTAAACAAGCAATACAAACCAAAAACTACAATCTTATTTATGCAGTTGATGGAGAAGAAGCTATTGCTAAAGCAACCAAAGATCTTCCTGATTTAATTTTACTAGATGTAGTTTTACCAAAGAAAAATGGCTTTCAAGTATGCCGCCAACTAAAAACTGCTGCCCAGACTAAAAATATTAAAATCATTATGCTGACTAGTAAAAATCAAGAAAGCGATAAGTTTTGGGGTATGAAACAAGGAGCCGATGAATACTTAACCAAGCCATTTAAGGGAGACGATCTGTTAAAAGCTATTGCTAAATTCATTTAGTTTTTAAGCTTTATAAACCAATAAAGGCTTAACTCTTTAGTAATTAAGCGTTTATTGGTTATAGTCTATTCAAATGTCTTTCTCTAAATCAGTTCTGCTTTATTGCTACTATTTAACCAGTTAGTTAAAATCACAAACTACAACTAATACCAACAGTTAAGCTTTAAGCTTTAAGATTTAAGAATAAGGAACAATTAGAAATGGGACTTGGTTTAGCAATAAAAGCTTTTTTCTCTCTCCTAGCTTCTAACACTTTACCTGATAACCTGCTAAAAGAATTACACTTACAGCATGAAAATACTAAAAAAGAATTGCCAAAAGAAACAAGCCCCTCCCCCGCAGAACTGCGTAAACGTGAGCTAGAAGAGCAACAACGCTCAGTTCAATTATTAAATATTTTGCAAAGAGATGCGCGGCTAGTAGATTTCTTACGTGAAGACATTAAGCCCTACTCAGATGCTCAAGTAGGTGCTGCTGTACGTAACCTACACGAAGGCTGTCAACAGGTACTTAACCGCTATTTACAACTTGAACCTGTAATTAGTTCTACTGAAGGAGATCCTGTTACTGTACCAGAAGGCTTTGACCCTGCTACTATTAAACTAATTGGTAATGTCACAGGCAAACCACCATTAAAAGGTGTTTTACGTCATCGTGGTTGGCAAGTAACTAAAGTTGATTTACCAGCAGTACCAGAAAATAACAATCAAATTATACTAGCACCAGCAGAAGTAGAAATTTCTTAAAACTACTCAAAATAAAGCTATAAAAACTCTATAAAATTATGTCTAATATATCTACAAAAAAAAGTACTCAATATATTATAGGTATTGATCTTGGCACTACTAATTGTGCACTAGCGTCTACTCCTAGTGCTGTTCCAGAAGATGAAAAAGGAGAGGTTTCACTTTTTTCAATCCCTCAATTAATTAACCCTGGTGAAATAGCAGAACAAAAACTACTTCCTTCATTTCTTTATATTCCAGGTGAATATGATTTTCCTAAAGGCAGCACTCAACTACCTTGGCAAAGTGAGAGTCAAGTAGTAGGAGAATTAGCCCGTAAACGTGGGGCAGAAAACCCTAGTCGTTTTGTTGCTTCAGCTAAATCTTGGCTTTGCCACCCTGGAGTTAACCGAACTCAAGCCATTTTACCTTGGCAAGCTCCTACAGAAGTCCCTAAAGTATCTCCCTTAGAAGCTTCTCGTCTCTATTTAGAATATTTACGAGAAACTTGGGACTATAAACAGTCACAATCAGGTTCAGAAGCACGTTTAAAAGACCAAGAAATCTTTCTTACTGTCCCAGCATCTTTTGATATGGCTGCAAGGGATTTAACAATAAAAGCGGCTGAACTTGCTGGATTACATAATGTTACTCTACTTGAAGAACCTCAAGCAGCTTTTTATTCTTGGATAGAAAGCCAAGGCGAGCGTTGGCGTAAACAAGTCAAAGTAGGAGACTTAATCCTAGTTTGTGATGTTGGCGGAGGAACAACAGATTTTAGTTTAATTGCTGTATCAGAAGAACAAGGCGAATTGATGTTAAATCGTGTTGCAGTAGGAGAACATATCCTCCTAGGTGGTGACAATATGGATTTAGCCCTAGCTCGCTTACTACAATTTCGTTTGCAAGAAAAAGGTACTCGAATAGATAATTGGCAATTGCAAAGCCTTTGGTATCGCTGCCGTATCGCAAAAGAACGCCTGTTAAGTGACCCTAGCTTAGAGCATGAGCCTGTAACAATTCTAGGTAAAGGAACAGGTTTAGTAGGTGGTACAATCACCACTGAGTTAACCCGTAATGATATTGAACAGATTTTGCTCGAAGGATTCTTTCCTGCTTGTCAATATACGGATGTGCCTCTAAAACAGCGACGTGTTGGACTACAAGAAATTGGTCTTCCCTATGCAGCAGACCCTTCTGTAACAAAGCATTTAGCTAAGTTTCTCACTCAACAAGCTCGCTCAGATTCTCAAGAATACCAATTGCGCCATACCAACGATGGTTTTACTTGTCCTACAACAATACTTTTTAACGGTGGTGTAATGAAGGCCGATATCTTACGTCATCGTGTAATAGGAGCACTTAATACTTGGCTAGCCTCAGCAGGGTTTGAACCAATTAAAGAATTGTTTTCTGAAGATTTAGACACGGCTGTTGCTTGTGGTGCAGCCTACTATGGTCAAGCCCGTCATGGTCGTGGAGTACGTATACGAGGTGGCGCAAGTCGCACTTACTATGTTGGAATTGAAAGCTCAATGCCTGCAATTCCTGGAATGCCTGCTCCATTAAAAGCCCTTTGTGTAGTGCCTTTCGGTATGGAAGAAGGCACAATGGCAAAAATTCCAGAACAAGAATTTGGCCTTGTAGTAGGTGAACCGGCTGAGTTTCGTTTTCTTAGTTCAACTACCCGTAAAGATGGCTTAGGCACTTTAATTGAAGATTGGGGCGATGATCTCCAAGAATTATCTCCTTTAGAAGTGACTTTAGCACTACCTGGGCAAGAAGATAATGTTTTACCAGTAGAGTTAGAATCTCATATGACCGAAATAGGGACGCTAGAACTTTGGTGTGTTGCTCGTGATAACGAGCATCGTTGGAAACTAGAATTCAACATGCGAGAACGTGAAGAATAAACGTGACAAACAAACCTACT